>NZ_CP036264.1:7847640-8036142 GCF_008035925.1 Stieleria maiorica | reverse complement strand
CAGGCCGGTCATGAACCCGCCGGGGAAGGCTGGCGGCAACTGGAAAAGCAACTCGAATTGACCCGTCCCACCGTCGCCGTTGTGGGTTACGGCATGGCAAACGCGTTGGAAACGTCGACGAACACCATGACGTGCGAGGTGTCGGGATTGTCCTTGATCTGTTTACAGACCTCGAAGCCGCTCAGCTTGGGCATCATCACGTCCAACAGCACCACGTCGGGTTCGAAGGACGCGATCTTGTCGAGCGTGTCTTGCCCGTCGACCGAGGTTTCGATTTCGCAGTCGATCTCCGCCAGATAGGCTTCCAGCAACTCTCGATTGGCGACGTTGTCGTCGGCGATCAGGATGCGATGCGTCCCCTCGGGCAGTGTCGAATCAGACATGGTCAACGTGTTGAAATCGGAGGCGATGGGCAGGGTGGGAAAACCGGTGGCTGTGTAGCCGGCTTGCGGTAACCGCCTAAGCGATCACCGCGCTGGACTCTTGATCGGCGGGGACGGGAAAGCTCGCGCACATTTCACGGATCTCGCCGCGGATTTTTTCGTGCAGCGCGGTGTCTTCGTGGTTGGCCAGGGCGCTGTGGATCCAAGCACCGATGCGGCGCATTTCGGTCTCGCCCATGCCGCGGGTGGTCAACGCCGGAGTCCCGATTCGGATCCCGGACGGGTCCATCGGCTTACGCTGGTCGAAGGGGATCATGTTCATGTTGACCGTGATGCCACAACTGTCCAACACCGACTCGGCCACTTTTCCGCCCAATCCGACGGCGGTCACATCAACCAGCATCAGGTGGTTGTCGGTTCCGCCGCTGACCAGCGGCAATCCGGCCGCGACCAGGGTTTCGGCCAAGACCTTGGCGTTATCGACGACCGCTTGAGCGTACGTGCGGTACTCCTCGGTCAACGCTTCGCCGAAGCAAACCGCCTTGCCCGCGATCACGTGCATCAGCGGACCGCCCTGGGTTCCGGGAAAGACATTTCGGTTGATCAGCTTCTGATGCTCTTCCTTGCACAGGATCAATCCGCCGCGGGGCCCACGCAGCGTCTTGTGCGTGGTCGTGGTCACGTAATCCGCCAGTCCGACCGGGCTGTTATGGATCTTGGCGGCCACCAGTCCGGCGTAGTGCGCCATGTCGACCATCAACCGTGCGCCGACTTCCTCGGCGATCTCGGCGAACTTGTCGTGGGGGATCTCGCGGGGATAGGCGCTCGCCCCGGCGACGATCAGCTTGGGCTTTTGCTCGCGAGCCAGCGAGGCGATCTGGTCAAAATCCAGTCGGTTGGTGTCACGGGTGACCCCGTAGGAGTGGAAATCGTACAGCTGGCCGCTGATGTTCAGCTTCATGCCGTGGGTCAGGTGACCGCCTTGGGCCAAATCCAGTCCCAACACCTTGTCACCGGGTTTCAGGCACGACAGATAGACCGCCGCGTTGGCCTGTGATCCGCTGTGCGGTTGCACGTTGGCGCATTCGGCGCCGAACAACTGCTTGGCCCGCTCGATGGCCAACGTTTCGACGACGTCGACATGTTCGCAGCCGCCGTAATAGCGTCGTCCGGGGTAGCCTTCGGCGTATTTGTTGGTCAGGACGCTGCCGGCGGCCTGCATCACCGCGTAGCTGGTGTAGTTCTCGCTGGCAATCATTTCCAGGCCATCACGCTGACGGCTGGCTTCGTCCTGGATGGCGTCCCAAACTTGGGGGTCTTGTTGCTGGAGCGGATTCATCATGGCCTTGCGGTGAGAAAAACCTGGAAAATGGAAATCGGGAACAAAACGTTCGCACGAAGCTTCTAAAGGGATTGTTGATGCGGAACGAAAACCCGTCAATCCTTGGCAGAAAGGATCCTCCGCCCCTGGCTGTGTTCCGCTTGAACCGCGACGGTGTGCCGCCGCGAACCGATCTGGCCCGCAGAATCGCAAAAATTGTCCCACAGGAATGGTTAAAACGGTACAATCGACGGATTGGTTTAGGCAGCTTTTGCCGGTTCCTACTGCAACCGCCTTCCATCGCCCGCCGCCCCGCCCTGGTCGGTGCCCCGCCAAAGCGTGACCTACGCTTGCTTCGTTTCCATTTTCACCCGATGTTTGAGTGCCTGGAATGAAATACGCCGTCGCCGGTTTCGTTTTTCTTTTGTGTCTCTGTGCGGCTGAACGTCGCGTCGCCGCGGCCGATTTGCCGACTTTCGACAAAGTTTCCGAGGGTTATGAGAAAGTCCCCGTTTCCGACCAAGAAAACCGGAAAGGCTTTTTCGACGTTTGGCAACGCACCAAAGATGCACAACTGCTGGCCGAACTGCCCAAGAATTTCGCGACCAAAAGCTACTTTATCGCGTTGACCGTCAGCAGCGGCGACACCTACGCCGGTCTGCAATCCGGTGAATTGGTCGTCAAATGGCGCCAGTATGACGATCGCCTGGCCCTGATCGCGCCGAACCTGTCGATCCGTGCCACCGGCGATCCGGAATCCAAAGCCTCGGTCGAACGCTTGTTCACCGATCGAGTCCTGCTGGACATTCCGATTCTCGCCAAAGGCGGTTCGGGTGGCCCGGTGATCGATCTGGACTCGCTGTTGTTGGGCAACGCCAGCACCTTCTTCGGACGCAGCGTTCGGATTTCCAACTCCCGGATCAAGAAGATCGACTCGGTCAAAGTCTTTCCGTCCAACGTCGAAGTCGCCTTGGAAACCGTCGGCAGCTCCGGACGTTTCCAAACCCTGCACTACTCGTTCAGCGAAGTCCCCAGCCCCTCTAGCGGATTCAAACCGCGGCTGGCCGACCAACGCGTCGGATACTTCACCACCACCTACTCCGACCTCAGCAAGTACACCGACGACGAAACCACGATCCGGTACATCAACCGCTGGAACCTGCAAAAGCGGGATTCGAAGCTGAAGCTCAGCCCGCCCAAAGACCCGATCATCTTCTACGTCGAACACACCGCCCCGGTCCGCTATCGCCGCTTCATCCGCGCCGGTGTCGACTACTGGAACAAAGCGTTTGAAAAAGTCGGCATCGTCGATGCGATCGAGATCCGCTACCAGGATGCCGAAAGCGGCGCCCACATGGAAAAAGACCCTGAAGACGTCCGGTACAACTTCATCCGCTGGCTGAACAACGATATCGGAACGGCCATCGGCCCCAGCCGCGTCCATCCCATGACCGGTGAAATCCTGGACGCCGACATCATTCTGACCGACGGCTGGATCCGCTATTACAACTACAACTACGACGACCTGCTGCCCAAATTGGCGATGGAAGGAGCCAGCCCCGAAACCTTGGCTTGGCTCAGCGAACATCCCTCTTGGGACCCGCGCGTCCGCATGACCTCGCCCTCCAAAGTCCCACAAGTCCGCGAGCAGATCGCCCGCGACGCCCAAAAGCCCTACGCCGGGTTCTCCATGGCCGCGGCCGATGCCTCACTGATCGGCGACGATGAATTCGACGGCCTGATCGGTCATTTGAGCCAAAAGAACGGCATGTGCATGGCCGCCAACGCCCGCAGCTTGGACCTGGCCGTCGCCCGCATGGACTGGGCCCTGGCGATGATGGACGACAAACCCAAGGCCGCTGACGAAGAGGAAAAGAAAGAGGACGAAGAGAAAAAAGACGACGCGAAAGAGGACGACGACGCGGAAGACGAGAAGCCGAAAGACGAGGACGACGCGGACAAGGAAGACGACAAGGATGACGACAACAAAGACGATACCGACGAGAAGAAAGACGACGAAGAAAAGAAGGAGGACAACGTCGACATGCTCGACGGCATGCCCGACTGGTTCGTCGGACCGCTGCTCTCGGATCTGGTCGCCCACGAAGTCGGACACACCCTCGGTTTGCGTCACAACTTCAAAGGCTCCGCGCTGCATTCGCTGGAGAAAATCAACAGCGATGAACTCAAGGGCAAAGAAGTCTTCTCCGCCTCGGTGATGGACTACATCCCGATCAACTTCCGCTACGAAAGCGGCAAGGTCCAAGGCGATTACACCATGATCGACATCGGCCCCTACGATTACTGGGCCATCGAATACGGTTACACCTTCGACACCAAAGCCCTACCGGAAATCCTGAAACGCTGCGTCGAACCGGAACTGCAATACGCGACCGACGAAGACACCAATGGCCCCGACCCGCTGGCACGCCGCTACGACTTCTCCGCCAATCCGCTCGATTATGCCCAAGAGCAGATGAAGCTGGTCAAAGTCTATCGCGACCGCATCCTGGACAAGTTTGTCAAAGACGGCGATAGCTGGGCCAAGGCGCGTCGCGGCTATGAATTGACGCTGTCGATCCAAACCCGCGCGGCGAGCATGATGGCCAACTGGGTCGGCGGCGCATTCGTCAACCGTGACAAAAAAGGCGATCCGAACGACAGACCCCCGGTCGTCGTCGTGCCCGCCGAACAGCAACGCCAAGCGATGCAGTTTGTGATCGACCAGACCTTCAACGACGAAGCCTTCGGGCTGACCCCCAAGTTGCTCGAACGCATGACTAGCGACCAATGGCTCGACGGCGGTGCCCACTTCGGCACCTCCGGCGAAGCGACCTGGCCGATCCACGATCGAGTGCTCGGGCTGCAAGCCTCCGCGCTGACCTGGTTGATGAGCCCGACGACGCTGCGTCGTGTCTACGACAACGAACTCCGGCTGCCGGCCGAAGATGATGCGTTGACGCTGCCCGAACTGCTCAACTCGATCAGCGACGCCGCCTGGAAGGAACTGGAATCAGAATGCCCCGAAAACCGAAGCAACCGCCAGCCGATGATCAGCTCCCTGCGACGAAACCTGCAACAGGAACACGTGCAGCGGCTGATCGATCTGATCCTGGAAAAGAACGACGGTGCGGCGGCCTACAAACCGATCGGTGATCTGGCCCGCATGCAACTGGTCGACCTGATGAAAAAGATCGACCTTCGAATCAAACGGTGCGAAGAAAAGATGGACGCCTATTCGCGTGCCCACCTTCACGAAGTCTCGATGCGTATCGAGCAAGCACTCAAAGCCGGCTACACCTACAACTCGGCCAAAGCGATGAACATGCCCCGCTTGCTGATCCTGGGTGAATCCGCCGAGTAAACGACGCGCTTAACCGCAACCTTCGACACACGGCCTTTCCCACCGGAGAGGCCGTGTTTTTTTGTGGGGCCAGGTTTCAGTCATTCCTGCCGGCTTCAAACGCCAGGTGAGTTTTCACGGTCGGCCATTCACCGGCGATGATTGAATACACGCAGGTGTCTCGCAGCGTCCGGTCGGCCAAGATCTGGTGATTCCGCAACACCCCGTCCAGCTTCGCGCCCAAACGTTCAATCGCGGCGCGACTGCGGCGGTTCAAGAAATGCGTGCGAAACTCGACAGCGATGCAATCCATCGTTTCAAACGCATGGGTCAGCAAGAGCAATTTGCATTGCGTGTTCAGCCCGCTGCGCCACACCGATCGACGATACCAAGTCGACCCGATCTCCAATCGCCGATGCTTTGCGTCGATGTTCATGTACGTCGTCATTCCGACCGCCTTGTCTGAGGCTTGGTCGATGACCGTAAACGGCACCATCAACCGCCGCTGATACAGCTCCAGGCGACGCGAAATTTCTGCGGCCATCGCATCGGGTGCGGGAACGCTCGTGTACCAAAGCTCCCACAAGCGACCGTCGCGCGTCGAATCGACCAGATCCTCATGGTGTCGCGGATCGAGCAATTCCAGACGAACACCGCCCCCACAAAGCGTCACCGCATCGGCCCATTCCATCACCGCGCCTCCCCATCATTCTGCCCCGTATCATTCTGCCTCATATTGTTTTGCCCCCATCGTCCTGCCCCCATCAAGCGGCCCTGATCTGGTCCAACCCCTCGACCGCCCGCGTCACGCCCGTCTTACGAACCAATCGGCGGATCTCGCGATTGCGCTGCCAATCCTGGTCGTTGACATAGCCGCGATCATGGTCCAAGTGATAGCAGACCGCACGGTGTCGAATCTGCATGCCTAAGACACCGGCGTTCTCCAAACGTTCGCCCAGTTCCCGGTCCAATCCGCCATATCGCATTTCGTGGTTAAAACCGTTGGCGCGCACCACATCCGATTTCCAAGCCGATGCATTGTGCCCATTGAATGTCGGACGGGTCGTGGTGGCCAGATCCAGTGCCTTGGCCAGCCCCGGATGGCCTTGGATCCACAACCATTTTGCCGGCACATCGTTGCCATGTTGCTTCAACCAGCCCGGATCGGTGAATTCGTTGTACGCCACTTTGCTGGCCAGAATGCGATTGGTCAACTCTCGGTTCAGCCGGTAGCAACCGCCGGACAAGAACCGGCCCGGCGCGGCCAGTCGTAGGTGTTGGGCGACGAAATCGCGACGCGGCACACAGTCGCCATCGGTAAAGATCAAATAGTCACTCGCGGCCGCGTCGATCGCACGATTCAAGATCCGCGTTTTGCCGAATCCCTGGTGCGTCTGGGAAACGTAGCGGATCTGGAAATCGGTGCGCGTCGCGAACGAATCAATCACCGCACGCGTCTGCTCGGTGCGGCCGTCTTCGCCCACCACGATCTCGAACTCCCGGACCGACTGATTGGCAAACCCCTGCAACACTTGATGCAGGTATTGGGGCGACCGGAACGTCGTCATGATAACCGACGCCGAAATGGAAGAAGCAGGAACAACGGGGGTGAGGCGGTGCGAATCCATTCGACAACACTTTCTTGGCGGGACACAGAAGGGGAATTTGGCCTAGTAAACAGCATGATGCGGACACGGGTAAAGATTGATCTGGCGCAATTGGCATCGACCTGGACCGATTCGGCAGGGTATCGATAACCCACTGCCACTCCGCACCCGCGAGACATCGACATGCATTTCACCCGCCCCGAGCCCCCGTCAGCCCGCCAAGTCCGCCGATCGCTTACGTTGCTGGTATTGTTGATCCTCTCCGGATGCTCCGGCGAACGCGGCGAACGTGCGAGCCGAGAGCCGGAACGAGAATCAGATGCCATCGCAGAGCGCATCGAACAAGAAACCGAGGTCGCCGAGGCGATCCCCGATCCTGCCACCGCTTCACCCGACCGTTCCGGCCAACCCGACCAGTTGCAGGAGCCCCTTGCACCGTTCCTGCCGGGGCCGCCCCCGCCCGCCATGGCCATGGAGTCTCCGATGTCGGGGGAACCCGCGATCGAATCCGAATCACCCGGACCAGAACCCGATAGGGCGGCGACCGGCCCCTTCGGATCGCTACCGGCCGGCGCGACGCATGACGCCGGCCAAGCCTTTGCAACGGTCGCCGTCTACTACGCCACCGACCGGCAGCGTGATTCGGTTCCCCTGTCCGCCTACAACATCACCGGCAACCGCGACGCACTGGTGTTACTGGGCGGGTCGGCGATCGTCTTCCTGGCGCTTTCGGGACTCAATCTCCTGCGCCGCCGGTCGCAAGTCGCCCTCGGATTCGCCGCCTTCGGCAGCGTGTCGCTGGCCGCCGCGTCGGTCGTCCTGCTCTCGGGAACCGCGAACATTGAAAAACACGGCGTGACCTACAACGGCGACCGGGGAAGCTTGGTCAAAGGGATCGCCAAGGTGACGGTGCCGGACACGCACCAACGCGGCGTGGTCGAGCGTCCCAGTTTGCTGCGTTTCGAAGTCCGCGAGAATCAACAAGACCACATCGTCTTGACCAGTGCGGTCGAGCTGTCCGAAACCGATTTCCACCGGCAATTGGCCGACACGGTGGCGTTGTCGCCTCGACAAGATCTGCTGGTCTTCGTGCACGGCTACAACGTCGACTTTCAATCCGCGATCCGGCGAACCGCACAGATCGCCGTCGACCTGCCGTTCGAAGGCGTTCCGGTCTGCTACAGCTGGCCCAGCCAAGGCACGCTGTTGGGCTACACCATCGATGAAAACAATGCCGCCTGGACACAGTCGCACTTGAAACAGTTCCTGCTCGATTTGGCCCAGGAAAGCGGCGCCCGTTCGATCAACGTCGTGGCCCACAGCATGGGTAATCGCCCGACGACGGGGGCGATGGTTGAAATCGGTTGGGAACAACGCGCCTCGGGTGACGATCACGCCAGACTCTTTGACCGTGTCGTGTTGGCCGCTCCGGATGTCGACGCCGATCGATTTCGCCGCGATTTGGCTCCGGCGCTGACCTCCATCGCCGACCACGTCACCCTCTACGCCTCCTCGGACGACCAAGCCTTGATCGCATCGAAACAAGTCCACGGGTACCCCCGCGCCGGCGAAAGCGGAGACGACATCGTAGTCGTCCCGGGGATCGAAACCATCGACGTCAGTGGGATCGACCTCAGCCTGCTCGGACACAGCTACTACGGCGACACACCGTCGATGTTGCAAGACCTTTTCCTGTTGGTCCGCAATCGGTTGCCGGCGCCCCAGCGTCCACAACTGGTCCCCCGACCGCAGGGCAACGAGACCTATTGGCAACTGATCGGACCACCGGAGACGGCGTCACGATTCACTGCCGAACCATTGCCGATGAAATAAGGGCTCATTTTGTTTGACCGCTGGCACCGGTGTGCCCTCGATCTAAACCGAAACCGTGGCTTGGGCCGCCGCAGCCCCCTCGATTTCCGCCGTCGGGGCAGCGACCGCGAATTCGTCGTCGCCAAGTCCTTCAAACTCGAACATCCGCTCCAGACGGGTGATTCGAAAAACATCACGCACGGTTTCGCTCAGCGAACGCAGTCGAAGATTCACGCCACTGGCACGCGACTGGGCCTGCAATCGAATCAGCTCGTTTAGTCCTGCGCTGCTGATCCATGTCACCTGTCCCAGGTCGATGACCACGTCGGTTACCAGACACTCACGCGGCTGGTCCAATTCGGCGCTCACCCGGGACGAAATTTGTCCCGCAGATTTTCGGCGATTGATCACCTTCAGCGAAGGCGACACGACCATCGAGGAGTCGTGGAAATGGATCTCAACGGCCGAAGGACTACTCATCGGTAAGGAGTGTTCTCATGAGTAAGGGCAAGTAACTCGACCGAGCGTCGCAGCTGTGGAGGGATCGCCACCCTCAACCACCTCCGAGTGATTCACTCGGCCCGATGGCACCGCGAAAACCCGCTGTTTTCCGCACTCAAACGGATGCAAGCATAGCAAAATCGTCGGACAAAGGCAAACAATTCTGTGTCTTCTCGGCACCAATTTCCTCTGCGTGGCAATCCACCACACTAGCTCAATGTGCGGAGGAATCGGCCCACTTGCCCGCGGTGACGCGTGAGCAAGATTCACAACCGTTCACCGCTGAAGCCCCCCGGGTGAGCTCCTCCGGTTGTCTCGGCCACCTTCCTGGCGAAAAACTCGAGCGTGGCCAGAGGCAGAGACGCCACACTCAGCGACAGCCCCTCTTCGGAACACCCAACAAACCGCTACAAGAGAGAAATCGCAGACGGCTCAAGTGCTTCCGAGCCGTAGCGTACCGAGCGGAGCGCTAGCCCTCGCCCTGTTTGGGAATCACCAAGGCGTGAAACGTGATCACGCATCCGAATGCAATCATCGAAAGACCGAGCCAACGCGGGGGCGTCACGCGTTTCTTCGGCGGTGGCGTGACCGGTTCGAAGATCGCCCCCAAGGTCGTCGAATTGTCGACCAGCGGAGTGTTGGTCATCTTGGCGACGAACCGTGTCGTTCGTTCATTGAGCACGAAAGATTCGACGCGACGGAATTGCAGCCCCAGCAGGATCAACAAAATACCGCTCAGGAAATACCGATTTCGATAGAAAGACATAGATCGAGCTCTGTGGTAATCGTCTTGGGAGAGACAATCGTGTACTGACCGGCGATCAGCCCCGCGTCCAACATTCCAACGGCTTGCTCCGCGAACGTCTCTGTCGTCGGACGGCAAACCGTTCAATTAGCATCGGCATCGCTTGGCGCGGCCCATGAACAACATCGGCCAGTGGCAGGTCGCCAAGGTCAGACCGGACATATCAATCGTGCCGACCGCGCCGCCAGGCGCCCTATTGTCCACCAAAGACGTCGTCGACCACCCGGCGCATCGCGTCGCCGAAGCTACGGTGAGCAGAGTCTTCCAGCAAATCGGCTTGATTGCTACGCATGATCGCTGCCGCCAGAGGTTTGTGTTTCTGCCAGTCCTGCAGGTCGAAGGCGCGGATATCGGTGTAGATCCCTTGCAGGTTGTTGCTGATTTTGGGCACCAAGACCACGCCGTTCTTGCCCCTGACGATGTGGTAGTGCATGACCACGAACAGCAAGAGCGCGCCACAGAACATTCCGGCAAGAAATCGAGACATCTCGGTGGCAATCGAAAAAGGGAACAAGCGTCAGAAAAATTCCCACCCCAGCGGAAGCGGGCTCATTCACCGGTGCCCCCGATCGGCGGGGACAGGTGACACGTCAGCGGAGTCGCGAGAAACCGGTCGCCCGCGTGAAGAAGAATCACCGGTCATTGTTAGGCACCAGCCACAATCGGGGCAAGTCCGAACTTTTTTCCCCCTTGGCCCAAGGCATCTTGACGACGCGTCGCGATCGCTACAGACTACGCATCCGATTGATCGGAAGAGAAAGCTGAAGTTTCAGCCCCCGACGTCCGATTCCAATCCCTACCGCCGCCGATCAGCCGCCGCAACCCGCACACGGCCGATCCAAAACAAGCGGGCGATTAGCTCAGTTGGTTAGAGCGCTACGTTGACATCGTAGAGGTCACAGATTCGAATTCTGTATCGCCCACTTCTCAATTATCCCGCCGATTACGTACTGAAACTGACCTGCGAGCGTCTCGCAGAGCGGCTTTTTCCTCTTGGTGATTTTGGACAGCCTGTCCAAAACGCCTCGAATTGGAGACGGTCGCCATGCGAACCCCTAAGTATCGCAAGCATTCTTCTGGTCAGGCACGTGTCACTCTTGGCGGGAACACGTACTACCTCGGCAAGTACGGGACCAAGGAAAGTCACGACGAGTACAAGCGGCTTGTAGGTGAGTTCATCGCCTGTGGTGGCGTAGTGATCCCTGAGAGTGCCAAAGGTGATCTGGCAATCGCCGAAATGTTTCTGGCGTATCTGGGTTGGGCCAAGGAGCACTACGGCAAAGGCAGCGGGGAGCTGGATCGGATCAAGCGAATCATCCGTCTGGTTAACGAACAGTACAGCCACATCGAGGCGTCGAAATTCGGATTTGCCCAATTTGAGGCGATTCGGAATTCGATGGTGCGCACCGGGGTTGGTCGCAAGTACGTCAACGAATCGACGAAACGACTGATTCGCATTTTCAAATGGGCTGCGTCTCGTGGGATGATTCAGCCAAGCGTTCCGCAGTCGCTGGCGATGATCGAGCCTCTGAAACGTGGTCGAACGACGGCACCGGAGCCCAAGGCGGTCAAACCGGTCGAACCAGAAGTCGTCGATCAAACTCTACTGCATCTGCCGAAGGTTGTTGCCGATATGGTGCGTTTGCAATCTTTGATCGGGTGCCGCCCCGGCGAGGTTTGCATGATCATGCCCAAGCATGTCGACCGATCTGGAGACGTTTGGGAAATCTGCTTCGATCAGCACAAGACGGCTTGGAAGGGCAAGTCGAGAACGGTTTACGTCGGACCACGGGCGCAGCTGATACTGAGGCCGTACTTGCTTCGCGGCGAGGACGAATTCTGTTTCAGTCCACGGGAGAGCGAGCGACAACGTCGGGCCGCACAACACGCATCTCGGACAACGCCGATAAGCTGTGGCAGCCGTCCTGGGAGCAATCGAAAACGCAATCCCAAAAGAGCAGCACGTTCACACTACGATGACGCAAGCTATCGTCGAGCGATTCATCGGGCCTGCGACAAAGCGTTTCCGGCACCCGAGGGTCTCACAGACGACCAAGTCAAAGAGTGGCAACGATCTCACCGCTGGTCACCGAATCAACTTCGTCACTCGTTTGGGACGGCTGTGCGCCGAACGGAAGGAATTGAAGCAGCAAGGATTCTTCTCGGTCACTCCGATGCGGCAACGACAACCATCTACGCGGAACAGGATCGGTGCAAAGCCATTGAAGCCGCCATGCGTGTAGGTTGATTGAGACGCTTTTGGGTGATGATATTTCGTGCGGGAATTCAGCGTCTCGTTTACGTTTTGAGTTCCCTGGCGGAAAGATCATTTTGTCGTTGAAACGGGATGTTCAACGGTAACAATAAACCAAGATATTGGTGGTCCCATTACAGTAAAAAAACGAGTGTGTCATGGATGGTTTAGTGGCAAAGATGTTGTCTTCGCCAGGGCAGGCGGAGCAGCGTTTAGCGGCGCGGCGGCGTCAGGTGACGGCTCCAAATCAGCCGCCGACAAAGATGAAGAAGCAGGGGACAATACGTCACTTGCTGGCTGGCACTTCGCCCAGTGGCGAATCGAATCCCCGCCAGCTCGGTGTCGTCGATGAACCGGGGCCATTGCAGCGAGCGCTACGGCCAGTGTCGGCGTACAACCGAGCAGTACCAAACACGAGCGGGCTCGTAATGTCCCCGACGCGTCGTGGCGTCGCCGGGAGCCCGACGAATGCGCCGGGATTGAACGACGCGACGGATGGGGCGAGGACCCGGGGGAAGATAAGACGGATATTGACCGATCATCGGGTGGGCATGAACTACTCGGCGCGCAAGGCAGGGCCGCAGGGCAGTCTTGCCGAGGCAATGTTCGGGGACCGATACGCGACGGGGTTCACCGGATCGGTGGGGCAGCGAGCTGACGGTTCGACCGGGATGATGTCGTCGTATGCGAAGGCGAGACAGAAAATGTCGCCGGTGCAGCTTGCGTTGAATGATGCCTCTGCCGAACGTCGTGCAAAACGAAAGCAGGAGGCCAAAGCGTTGCGTCAAAAACGGGTTGCTGATCGCAGGCAGGCGCGGCTGCAATCGCAGCAGCCGGGTGTGATGCTAATTCCGCTGCTGGCGTATCTGACCGGACAGGATCCACAAGCCGCCGCCGAACTGGCGGTCGATTTGCGCGGGCAAGACCTTCGTGCGCGAGCCGACCAGGTCAGTCAAGCGATGAAGGCTCGCGATGTGGAGAGCAACGCGGGACTGCGGGATCTGGAGTGGCTATCGGATTTGTTGGATCTTCGCACGAAGATGCGGCTTCATGGCGACTGACAGGCGGATTCGGTGTTTTCAGTGCAGATGTGGCAACATCTGCCTGTGGGATTTCATGTCTTCTCATCGGCGGGCAAACCAACGTGACCTTGGCGATTGACGCAATCCTCCCGCCGAAACCGCGTTGCCCCCGACCACAAGGACCGAGATCGCGTCGCAGACACGGCGGATCATGGATGTCCGCCGCTTGAGACCCGGCGGTGGCACGATGTCAGTCGGAGAGCGATGGCAGGGAAGCGGACCGTAGAGAGCGAAGTCGGAAACACGAACGGTCTTGCAACGCGATGGACGTTTGCCAGTCGGGTGCCCGAGCGGGCCATCGATCGACGACCGGAGCGAGGGAGGGACCGACCGACGCGCAGCCGCCGGTGTCATCCGGTGACGCCAGCGACCGAAGGATGAGGGTAGCGCGGAGCGCAGCGACCGTCACCGGTGCCGAGGCAGGAGGCCGATCAGAACAGGGAGGCCATGGAAGGCCGAGTCCGCTCCAAGACGGGCGTAGCGACCGCTGAGGAGCTTGCGACGAAAGCTGGGAGCGGGGAAGTTCGGTAAACCTCGCAAGGCGGCGGCGTAGTGAAACGACGGCTGGTGCGAGGAACGAGCAGCGGCGGTCGATTTCACGAAGTCCGTCCGCGGAAGGGCGCCGCAAAACCCCGACAGGCTACCCCCCGATGAGCTTCGATGGGCCA
Source organism: Stieleria maiorica (assembly GCF_008035925.1). NCBI lineage: Bacteria > Pseudomonadati > Planctomycetota > Planctomycetia > Pirellulales > Pirellulaceae > Stieleria > Stieleria maiorica. The sequence continues at coordinate 8,022,366 of NZ_CP036264.1, read as the reverse complement.
TGAGCGAAGCCATCGTTCCGTTCCGAGGTACGAGGTAGGGGACGATGGTGCAGCGCCCTTAATCGAACCCCGGTGAAACCTCCTCCACTGCTCAGCGCAGCGACCGCAAAGGAGCCTGCGACGATGCTGGGAGCGGTACCCATCGGTTGACAGTGATGTGGCGGCGGAGCGAAACGATGGGCAGGGCGAGGGACGAGACGTGCCGATCGATTTCGCGTAGCCAAGTCCACGCGTGGGTGATTGGATCACCGGCAGGCTACCCCGCACAGCGCCTCGATGGGCCGAGAGCGCAGGTGTCGTTGCCATCCGAGGAACGAGGATGGGTACGATGCCGAAGCGCCCCTCTCGACGGGCGCACAAGCCTCCGTCAGGCCGCGGCGCCACGATGCCTGCCAGCGGTCCAGGATCATAGTGGGGCGAGCTGTAGGCGACAGCGAAGGGCTGACTAGAGCTTCGTCTGAGGTCGAAGCCAATCGTCGGAGCTGAGTGAATCGCCGTCGCAGACTCTCCGGCGATTCGCTCGGCGGAGCGGTGGCGAAGGCCGACCACGCACTGCCGTTGCCCCCAAAGCCAATCGTTGGAGCTAGTGCTTGAGCCGTCGGCGAGGCATGAGCAAAGCAATTGCGGCAAAGCCAAAGATCGAAAATGTCGAGGGCTCGGGCACGGGGTTCACCGAAATCAGCACGTTGTCAATTCCCCAGCTTTCATTCGCGGTGATGGGGGTGACAGCCTCTTGCAGAGTGGCTGCGAATTGCAGTGCCAGGGAGTCGGAGATGTGTGGAAAGGTGAAACTCAAATTGTAGACGGAGTCCTGTTGGAAACCGAGCCAACTGTATCCCAGGGTGTTGCTTTCGGATGCACCCGTGCGGTGAGGAACTAGTCCACCGGCAATTGCATTCGGGTAGGACTGCAAGTCTCCCAGAGCATCGAAGTTTCCAAATGAAGCTTCGATCAAGGTAGTTGATCCGTCGACGGTCAAGAAGAATACGTCGGGGGCGTACGGTGGATTGCCATTGGCTCCTGGAAGTGTCCCGTCCCAGGATTTGAGGATGAACAAGTCGAATGACACGGTCACCTGATCATGTAGCCCAATGCTGGCCAGAGTTAGTGTGACAGCTTCGTTTCCGAATTCGCCCAAAAAACTGCGAGCACCAATTGGTGTGGTTGACGTTGTTGTTTTCGACCATTCGCTGCCTGCTGCCGTCTCAAAGTCGTTTGTGTAGACGATTCCGGCGAACGCAAACGGGATCTGGACTGCCGCATAGAAGAATACAGCAGCAATCTTGAACACTTGATTCATTGTGTGCGGTGTGAGTGGTAGTTGGTCGTGAACCCGTCGGCGCCGGCCGACAGCAGCGTCGTCGATGAGCGTTACGGTTTTCGACAAGCCGGATTGGGGGGAGGGGTGGACCAATTGAAGCGAAATCGGGATCTACATTCGCCATCGGGAACGCACCCCAGAAAACCATTGGGGCTGGGGATCCCATGAGTACGGTCTGATATGCTACCATCCCCCCGGTAGAGTTTCATGGATGCACAGCCGCACTGGGGCCGAATCTTCGAATGAGTCAGCAGAATCTTTCTTCCTTTATTTGGTCCGTGGCGGACCTTCTTCGCGGGGATTACAAGCAGTCGGAGTACGGCAAGGTCATCCTGCCGTTCACCGTGCTGCGGCGTCTGGACTGCGTGCTGGAGCCGACCAAGGCCGATGTGCTCAAGGAGAAGGAGAAGCGGGAGGCCGCGGGACTGAACCCGGAGCCATTTCTGCTGAAGAAATCGAAGTGTTTGTTCTACAACACTTCGCCGTTGGACATCAAAAAACTGATGGGCGACCAGGACAACATTGCTGAGAACATGTTTTCGTATGTCCAGGCGTTCTCGCCGGCGGTCCGCGACATTTTTGAGTGCTTCGATTTCCACACCCAAGTGGAGCGACTCGCCAAGGCGAACCTGCTGTACCTTGTGTCGGAGAAGTTCGCCAACATCGAATTGCACCCCGAGGTCGTGACGAACGAGCAGATGGGGCATGTGTTCGAGGAATTGATCCGCAAGTTCGCGGAGCTTTCCAATGAGACCGCCGGAGAGCACTTCACCCCGCGCGAAGTCATTCGGCTGATGGTCAACTTGCTGTTCATCGAAGACGACGATGCGTTGACCAAGCCGGGGATCGTCCGGTCGTTGTACGATCCTACGGCGGGGACCGGAGGGATGTTGTCGGTGGCCGAGGATCATCTGAGCGGTCAGAACCCTGATGCCCGGTTGGTGATGTACGGGCAGGAGTTGAACGCGGAGTCCTATGCAATCTGCAAGGCGGACATGCTGATCAAGGGCCAAGACATCAGCAACATCATCCACGGCAACACGCTGTCGGACGATGGATTGCCCGATCAGCAGTTTGACTACATGCTCTCCAATCCTCCCTTTGGGGTTGAATGGAAGAAGATTCAGAAGGAGATCAAACGGGAACACGAGCAGGATGGGTTCAATGGTCGTTTCGGCCCGGGCCTGCCGCGAGTGAGCGACGGATCGCTGCTATTCCTGATGCACCTGATCTCCAAGATGCGCCCCACGAAGGACGGCGGCAGTCGCTTCGGGATCGTCCTGAATGGCTCGCCGCTGTTCACGGGGAACGCGGGCAGCGGTGAGAGCGAGATTCGTCGTTATGTTTTGGAAAACGACTTGCTGGAGGCGATCATCGGTCTGCCGACGGACATGTTCTACAACACCGGCATCAGCACCTACGTCTGGATTGTTAGCAACCGCAAGCCAAAGCATCGCAAGGGCAAGGTTCAACTGATCGACGCCAGTGCGATGTGGCAGAAGATGCGGAAGAGTTTAGGCAGCAAACGCAAGGAGCTCAGCGACGAACACATCGCGGAGACCACACGTTTGTTCGGTGACGCTCGGGAGGTCTACGTCGATGCGGAAAGCCGCGAGCCGCTCAGCGAGAAGCAACGTGTCAGCGGCAAAACCCCGTCGGGTCAGCCGCCGGTTCCGATCAGTCGAGTCTTCAAGACGACCGACTTTGGTTACCAGACGATCACGGTTGAGCGACCATTGCTCGACGAGGACGGCCAACCGGTGTTGGAGACACGCGGGAAGAAGAAGGGGCAGCCCAAGCCCGATTCAAAACTGCGGGATACCGAAGAAGTGCCACTCGGCGAAGACATTCACGAGTACTTCGATCGCGAAGTGACGCCGCACGTCCCCGATGCCTGGATCGACGAAGACAAGACCAAGGTCGGTTACGAGATCCCGTTTAATCGTCACTTCTACGTGTTCAAGCCGCCGCGTGAACTGGCCGAGATTGACGCGGAACTAAAGGGCGTCACCGATCGGATCGTCGAGATGATCGGGGAGCTTTCGCAATGAGTTTTTCAGTCTACGAGCATTGCGCGGCGAGCGAATCCCTTGATCTCGGCGAGATTCCAAGTCACTGGGATGCAAAACCGCTCAAGCGAATCGCAGACATCGACAGCAGTGGCTGCTATGGCGTCGATGAGGAAGAAGGCGATATCGGACTTCCAGTAGCAACCACCGCTCAAATCGACGCTGATGGGCGGTTCGTTGTTGATGAGATGCCGAGGCGTGGATTCACGCAAGACGAGGTAGACAGATACTCATGCGAAGACGGTGACATTCTCGTCGTAAAGTCCAGCGGTTCTGCAACGAACATCATTTCTGGGAAAGCTGGACTCGTGGACGAGGACACTCCGCTGTTCATCTTCAGTAACTTCTTAATGCGGATTCGACCTAACCGCACTAAAGCACTTCCCAGCTTTGTTTACGCGGTACTCCGATCACATTTGACTCGACAGCGAGTCGAGCAAATGTGTTCCACAACGACGTATCCCAATCTCCAAGTTCCCGAATACTCATCCGCTCTGATTCCAGTGCCCCCACCAGACGAGCAAAAGGCGATCGCGTCGTTCCTGGATGTGGAAACGTCGAAGATCGACGCTCTGGTGTCGGAGCAGCGTTGTTTGATCGAGTTGCTGAAGGAAAAGCGTCAGGCGGTCATCAGTCACGCGGTCACCAAAGGCCTGAACCCCAACGCCCCCATGAAACCCTCCGGCATCCCCTGGCTCGGCGATGTGCCCCAGCATTGGGAGGTGATACCAGTTAAATTTGGGATCACAAAGATCAGCCAAGGTTTCTCGCCACAGTGCCACAGCGAACCTGCTTCCGAAAACGAATGGGGGGTAGTCAAAGTTGGTTGCTGTAATGAGTTCGACCTGAATGAATTAGAACAGAAAGCTCTACCCTCGGAAGTTGACCCGATTTCCGAATACGAAGTCAAGAACGGCGACATTTTGATGAGTCGAGGCAACACTCTAGATCTTGTCGGGAGTGCTTCTCTGGTTCAGAACGTTCGACCACGTCTCTTGCTTTGTGACTTGGTCTACCGATTCCGTGCTCTTGATGATGAGTTTAATTCAGCGTTTCTTGTCTATTCGCTTCGTTCGGTGAACGTTCGATCGCAAATCGAGTGCAATGCTGTCGGATCAAGCTCGACGATGAAGAAGGTGAGCCAAGAGCTTGTTCGCAACATTTTAGTTTGTCGGCCTCCGATCGAAGAACAAAGCGAGATAGCCAAGAACCTGCACGAACAAGCAGAGACGTTTTCGCAGCTTCAAGCGGAAGCCGAACGAGCCATCGAACTCCTCAAAGAACGCCGCACCGCCCTCATCTCCGCAGCCGTCACCGGCAAGATCGACGTTCGAGAATTCGCTGCTAAGGAGGCTGTCGCATGAGTCTCTACAACGAGATCGAATTTGAAAACGACATCTGCAACGATCTCGCAGCTCACGGCTGGCTATACGCAGAGAAAGACGCCGCCGACTACGATTGTCAGCTGGCTCTGTTTCCGCCGGACGTCGTTGCCTGGGTAAAAGAATCTGAACCGGATGCCTGGGAAGCACTGTCAAAGAATCATGGTGCTTCGGCGGAAGCAACACTGCTCGATCGGCTGCGTCATTCGATCGACAAGTCCAGCACACTGAACGTGCTGCGGAATGGATTCGACGTTTTGGGATTGAAACGCTCGCTCCGCATGGCCCAATTCAGGCCGGCGATGGGGACGAACGCGGACATCATGAAACGGTACGAGGCGAACCGGCTTCGTGTCATCCGGCAAGTCCGCTACTCGGAAAACAACGAGAACAGTATCGACCTGGTGCTGTTCGTGAACGGTATCCCCGTCGCGACGGTGGAGTTGAAAACGGATTTCACGCAAGGCATCGACGATGCGGTCGATCAGTACCGCTACGACCGAGACCCGAATCCGAAGGGAAAGGCGAAGGAGCCGCTGCTGTCGTTTGCGACGGGGGCACTGGTGCATTTTGCCGTCAGCAGCAGCGAAGTGCGGATGACGACCAAGCTGGCCGGAAAGAAAACGACATTTCTGCCGTTCAACCAGGGGAGCAACGGACCGGGACAAACGGGCGCGAAGGGGAATCCGCCGAACCCCGACGGCTACATGACCGCGTATTTGTGGGAACAGGTTTGGCAGCGGGACGGTTGGCTGGACATCCTGGGCCGATACATGGTCGCCGAACGTGACCAGAAAAAACAGATCAAGGCGTTAATCTTTCCCCGGTACCACCAACTCGATGTCACCCGCAAATTGCTCTCTGCCGTTTTGGACGAGGGACCGGGACGCAAGTACCTGATTCAGCACTCGGCGGGCAGCGGGAAGACGAAGTCAATCGCTTGGGCGGCGCACTTCCTGGGGGATCTGCACGATGCGTCGGACAGCAAGGTTTTTGACTCGGTGATCGTCGTTTCGGATCGCACGGTGATCGACAGCCAACTCCAAGACGCCCTCGAAGCGTTCGAGCGGACCAAGGGAGTCGTGGCAACGATCAAGGGCGGCAGCGGCAGTAAGAGCGGCGAGTTAGCGGAGGCCCTCTCCGGTGACAAGAAGGTGGTGGTCTGCACCATTCAAACGTTTCCGTTTGCCCTGGAGACGGTTCGGGAATTGGCGGCGACCGAGGGCAAGCGGTTCGCGGTGATCGCGGACGAGGCGCATAGCTCCCAGACGGGGCAAGCGGCGGCCAAGTTGAAACAGGTGCTTTCGCCGGAGGAGCAAGCGGATCTCGCCGACGGCGGGGAGATTAGTACGGAGGACATCTTGGCCGCGCAGATGCAGGCGAGGGCGGCGGACACCGGAGTGACTTACGTTGCTTTCACTGCGACACCGAAGGCAAAGACGCTGGAGACGTTCGGCAGAGTGCCCGATCCGAGCAAGCCGAACGGCGCCGGGAACTTGCCCGCGCCGTTCCACGTCTACTCGATGCAGCAGGCGATCGAGGAGGGATTCATCCTGGACGTCTTGCAGAACTTTACGAGTTACAAAGTGGCGTTCCGGCTCGCCAATCAGGGGAAGGAGATCAGCGACAAGGAAGTAGGGCACGGCGAGGCGATGAAGGGCTTGATGCGTTGGGTGCGGTTGCACCCGTACAATATCGCCCAAAAGGTCCAGATCGTGGTGGAACATTTCCGGGAAACGGTCGCTCCCCTGCTCGACGGGAAGGCCAAGGCGATGGTCGTGACCGGAAGCCGCAACGAGGCGGTCCGCTGGCAACTGGCGACCCAGAAGTACATCGAGAAATCCGGTTACGAGATCCGATCACTGGTCGCGTTTTCGGGCGAGGTCTCTGACAAGGAACTCGGACCTGAGCCGTTCAAGGAGTCGAGCGTCGAGTTAAACCCGAGCCTAAAGAGTAGCATTCGCGAAGCGTTTAAGGGCGACGAGTATCAACTCCTGCTTGTGGCGAACAAGTTTCAGACGGGGTTCGATCAGCCGCTGCTGTGCGGGATGTATGTCGACAAGAAACTGGCCGGAATTCAGGCGGTCCAGACCTTGTCGCGTCTGAACCGGTGCCACCCGGGAAAAGACAAGACGTTTGTCTTGGACTTTGTGAACGAGTCGGCGGACGTCCTGGATGCGTTTAAGACGTACTACACGACCGCGACCCTGGAGGATTCGACGGACCCGAATCTGATTCTTGACCTTCGGGTCAAGTTGGACGAATTCGGTTTTTACGACGAGCACGAGATCGACCGGGTCGTCGCGGTCGAACTGGATCCGAATTCGAAGCAGAAGCAACTCGACGCGGCGATCAAGCCGGTGGCCGAGCGGTTGCTGAAACGGTTTTCGTCGGCGAAGGCAGCACTGAAACAGGCGGAGCAGGACGAGGACAAAAAGGCGGCGGAGTCGGCGAAGGATGAAATGAAGTCGCTCATTCTGTTCCGGTCCGATGCGTCGACGTATCTTCGGGCGTACACGTTTCTGTCACAGATTTTTGACTACGGGAACACGGATTTCGAGAAACGCGCGATCTTCTTCAAGTACCTGGTTCGACTGCTTAAATTCGGTCGCGAGCGAGAAGGCGTGGACTTGTCCCAAGTCGTTCTGACCCATCACTCGATCCGCGATAGGGGCGAGCAGAAGATGGGCCTGCCCGGTGAGGAGTACCCGACGCTGAAACCGCTCGACGGGGCCGGGACGGGGCAGGTGCGGGACGAAAAGAAGGAGTACCTCAGCGAGATCATTTCCAAACTGAACGACCTCTACGGCGCAGACGTGACCGATGGCGACCTGCTGTCCCACGCGACGACCCTGAACGAAAAGGTTTTGGAGTCGAAGACGTTGCAGCAGCAAGCGGCCAGTAACACGAAGGAGCAATTTGCAGCGTCCCCGGACCTTGGGAGGGAAATCACCGATGCGATCATCGACGCGATGGACATCCAAGAAGATCTGAGCGCCCGCGCGTTGAACTCGGAGAAGATCCGCGAGGGCCTGAAGGCGATCATGCTAAACCAACTCAACCTCTACGAACAGCTTCGGTCGCGGGCAGCCCAATAGAGCAATGACCTTTTTGCGATCACTACCTCATCTCAACTGAACTTCAGCGCCGATGACCCTCTCCGAACTGGTAGAACAGTGGTACGCCCTTCACCGTCGACTGGCAGCTGTCAATTCATCGACCGAAAACAAACGGCTGGATAACGGAGACTGGTACGATACCATCGGTGACAAAGCAGTCGAGATGCTTGAAGAACTACAACGATTCTGTGGGCATTCCGATGAATTGGATCTATTGATCGATGAAGTATCCCGGGGCTGTGAACCAGCCCAAGGATTGCCAACGCGGGATCAACTCCGCGGGCTGAAAGAGCTTGACCCCAATCCGGATGGTCCAGTTTTACCTAAGGGTTGGCGACACGCTGGGCACGTGTATACGAACATCGAGCCTCGCCCGAGCAAATTAGTCAGTTTCCTTTGGAAGCTGAGTGACCGATCGGCCGAGTGGGATGATCTGGCTGAACCGGTTTGGGGTGACCGAGCGGCCACTCTGAAGGAAGGCCAGGCGGTCGAATCTGCGTGCAGGAAAGCGAATAAATTCTTTCGTGACAATAAGATCCCCTGGAAAGTCAGCTATGCCGCGGCACCTGATTACACAGTGACGTTGAAGAAAACTGTTTAGCGGAAAATCTGAAATCGCCGGTTTCGGCGGGTCAGTCGCCGGTGGCGTTTGAAAAGATCTGAGTGTTGTTTAATTCAATTGACACTCAGAGGTTTCAATGAACGTTCAAAAAGACGACGAGTACCTTCCGATCGCAGTTGCTTTCGAGAAGGAGACCGGGTATCGCCCTGCCGATTGCACCGCGTGGAGGTGGGCGAAAAAAGGTTGCGGAGGCGTCAAGCTGGAAACTCGGATGTTTGGCGGACACCGCAAGACAACGCGTCGATTCGTTCGCCAGTTTATCGCCGAGCGAACTGCCAAGGCGGAAGGCGATGGCAGTGCGATCCAAAATACGCCTCGTCGAGAGGTAACCCGCCGTGATAAGGAAATCGCCCGGGCGAATGCCCAATTAGACCGGGAGCTGGGCAAGTGAGCATCAATCCCGGATCGTCGGGGTGTGAGACACACCCCATAAAAAAGGGGCCGCCGATGTTCGTTCGACAAGCCCCCGATAGAAGTCACCAAGATCTTACCATTGCCTCGGTCAGAAGCAACCGAAAACGGGTTGACGCTTCACTCAACGATTTGATTGGCCAGGCGGCGGTTGCTGGTCTGGATCTGTGCCGTGGGTCAGACTTGTTTTGTTGTCCGACCGTTGGCGAAGTATTGCGCATGCCATTGGACGATGCAATCGTTCTAACGGCGCGCGCTGATTTGTCATGCAAGGAGCACACTGCGCTCTACCAGCGACTAACGCAGGGGAGGCGTCAGGATGAACACTGAACTGTTTGAACTGATGTTGGACTTCGTCGACAATGGGGTCTCTGTGCTTCCGATCGCGACGGATGGTACGAAAAAGCCATTCAGTCAGCTGCTTCCAGTTGTCGGTGGCAAGTCGAGTTGGTTGCCATTTCAATCGCGACTGCCTGTTTGTGCGGAAATGCGCGACTGGACAAAGCACAAGATCGGCTTCGGGTTGGTTTGCGGGCGTGTCAGCCGAGGCGTCGAGGTTCTAGATTTCGACGAACTCGCCGATGCCGTTTTTCCCCGATGGCTTGGGAAGTTGCCAGTTTTGATCCGCCATGGATTGTGTGTGGTCGAAACGCCGTCGCATGGCTACCACGTCATCTACCGTTCTGATCGGGTGTGCAGATCTGAGAAGATCGCAATGACGGCTAATGATGAGAATGGCCACCGCAAGACGATCATCGAATCGCGAGGGGAGGGGGCTTATATCGTGGCAGCCGGGTCACCGGTTGAGACTCACATCTCGGGGCGCCCGTACTGCCAAGTCATGGGGCTGCCGCTTCCGACGATTCCAGTCGTTTCACAGGAAGAACGGACTGCCATGTGGGTAGCTGCCGCGTCGTTTGATGAGCGTCAGGCTAACAGCGTGACTGAGAGTGTGATCAAGCGGCGCGCGAATCAGTATCGTGCCGCCGCAGGAGCAATTTCGGAGCTCGATACCAGCACTCCGTGGGGAGACTTCTCAGCGCGAGCCAACTGGGCGGACATCTTGCTTCCCCATGGATGGACATCCAGAGACGGAATCAACTGGACTCGTCCAGGTAAACGGCACGGTACAAGCGCCAAATTGGTCAAGGCGATGGACGGCACAACGGTCTTGACCGTCTTCAGCGGCAACGCAGGGGTGTTGGCTCCGGTGTCAGGGGATCACCAAACGTGGAACCCGTTTTCTGCCTTTGTGGCCCTGGAGCATGGCGGAGATCGCAAGCTGGCAGCGGTCGCAGCGAGGAGGATGGGCTATGGAGTCTAACATCATCCTAGACGATGTCCCTCCGCACATGATGTCGGCTCAGATCGATCAGGCGGCAAGGGACCGGGTGCGTGGCGGTTCCGGTGAGAAGTCGACCGTCACAGTGACCAGTGTCTTGGACCAATTGCTTGAGCGATTGCAGTCGGGAAAAGGCGACACGCTATACAAGCTGGACGAGGCACTCAATGGGTTTGAAATTGGGCCGGGACTGCTCACCGTCTTGGGGGCGCCTCCAGGCGTGGGAAAGACTGCTCTAGCAGGACAAATGGCGTTTGAAGCGATCCATCAAAATCCCGGATTGAAGGTTTACATTGCGAACGCTGAAACTGATCCGGTGAAACTGCTGTCGCGGGAATTGGCAAGGCGATCCGGGCTGCCAATGCGAGCTGTCCGGTTTGCGGATTTGACTCAGAAGCAGTTGGCGTTGGCCGAACGGACAATTCGGGAGATTCAGGCGGAGGCCGAGTCCCGAATGGAGTTGCTTCCGCTGCATCACTGCGATGGCAAGGGGCTCGTTTCGCTGGCAGCAGACTGTGATCCCGGCTTTCTCGTGGTGGATTACATCCAGAAATTTGCGAGATCAGGAGTCGATGCCAGATTGGCGATGAACGAACTGATGGCAAATCTGCGATTGATGGCCGCCAGCGGTTGGGGAGTGTTGTGCCTATCCGCAACGTCGCGCACTTACAGCAAGGGTGGCTCTAGCCATGACACGGAAAAACTATCACTGGCAAGTTTTAAAGAATCAGGCGAGATCGAGTTCAATGTTGATGCAGCCTACTTGCTGCGAAACAACGGGGACGTCGATCCCGGTAGGCTGATTCGCAAAGTCACGCTTGATTGCCAAAAGAACCGGCATGGAGAGACGAAAGCGGTCGAACTGCACTTTGATAGGGCGCATATGTCATTCGATGCGCCAGAGCCTGAAATCGGTACGTATGACGGTGCCCCGGCCGAGTTCGGAAGTAGTTTGCCATGGATGGCAACGAGATGAACAGGAAACGGAAATCCGACCGGCGTTGGGAGTCCGGGCGGTGGATTCATGGAGAACTGCTACCGTCTTTAGAGACTCCGGGCCAGGCTGCCGTTGCGATGTTTTGTTGGTTTCATGCGTGGGGCGAGAAATGCGAATTCAACGCAACCGCTCAGCAGATTAAAGACGCAGTGCACCTGTCGACGCGACAGGTTAAGCGGATCCTCAAAGAGCTTGAGCGGGGTGGCGTGATCAAGACGGTGAGCGTAGGGGTAGGACGCGGCAACCCGTCGGTTCGGCAATTTACAGGAAAGTTGTTCACCAAGAGGGAGAACGAAAAAAGGTGTCATGAGTGTCACCCTTTGACGCAATAAAAGGTGACATAGGAAGCACGAAAAGGTGTCACCTATGTCACCCACACAGATACATATAGACCGTGGGCGTCAAAGACGCTCCCCGGTCCAAGAAAATCCAGCTCAAATGACGACGCAGGGTTTCGCGCGCACCACAGCTTTGCGGTGTCTCTGACGAGAAGCCGGACCCGGTGTCAGCGGTTGCTGGCGTCCGTCAGCATTCCGACTGATCGAGAGAGGTGGCCAGAGGCGCCAGAATGAACCCGTGTTGTGCTGCAATGGTGGCAGCGAGATCCGGGTTGGTTGCGAGAATCGATGACATTGCGTCACAGGAAGCTCGATTGACTTCGCGATCCAGTTCCTTGTCTGTCATCCCCGTTGGGTCGATATGGGTGTCCGGGTGTTGGGCGACCCAGTCTAGCAGGGCGATCAGAGCCTCAACGGACCGAATACGCCGCACAGCGGTTGCCTCGCTATAGGCTGCCATCCAAGCGTTGGCGATTCCCATTGATCCACCAAACCGATCCCAAAGTGGATTGATGATGCCTTCGATCGCAAGCCGCTTTTGTTTGTGCTTGGCGAGGGATGCCCAGGCATGGCTCATGGCGCGCTTGTCGGCACTTACACGGCAGCGTTCCCGACGTGCACGCTCCTTTGTCCGATGGCATTCGTTGCAATGGTTGGCGCGATACATTCTGCCTTTGTGTTTACGCTGAATGCGAAAACGGGAGAGCGGCTGGTGTTCTAAACAGAGCCGACATTGCCGAGTGGCATCGGGAGAGATGAATGTGCGTGGCTGGCCGGAGGGCCGAGCAGTATCGATTCTGTCGTGTGTTTGCGTCATCCAAAAAGTATCGCAAACACCGGGAGTTTCGTCCAATCGGTCGACCGTTGCGCCACGCCGTTACGCCATCAATGGACAGACGAAGTGGAAGCGGATGCGAGCGGGCACACTGTCCAAAGTTTTGGACAGTCGCGGACAGTCTGCCCAGTTTTTCCGCGTGTTTCTGATCATGTATGAAAACGTTTGCAACTTGTTGGGAATCTGATATGGTGCGGCAAAACACGAGGAAATTGCCGATAAAGTGCGTCCGTCGGAGATCGTTGACATCGTAGAGGTCACAGATTCGAATTCTGTATCGCCCACTCCCGAAAACCCCGTGAAACCAAGCGTTTCGCGGGGTTTTGTCGTTTCCACCGCCGGCGGCATCATCGCCATCGATTGGACCTTGATGCCCCTGCCCCTCTTGACGAATACAATTGGCGAAACGGGGGACGGCGTCGTCAAGGTTCCAACTGAGAATCCCACGCGAGGAGATGGTACGCATGCGCCGCATTTGCCGCCTTTCTGTCATCGCTTTGGGAATCACGCTCATTGTCGGAGGTGACGCACCGGCTCAACCCTTGGTCGACACGGCAGAGAGTCTGGAAAGCCTAGTCGTGAATGCGGATCGCGTTTGGGTCGCAAAAATCGTTGGCGTCCGAGACGAGCCGATCCCCGGTGGTTCAAAGATGCCCGGCATCGCGATCGCCGTTGAAGAAACACTGAAGTACCCTCTGCTGGAGCAACGCCATGACAGAATGGGGCTGTTCGTCGAACACCCGACGGCAAGATACAAAGCGTTTGCAACGCATTCGAGCCGCCTATTGATTACGCATAGCGATTGTTGCCAGTCCTCACCGAAGCTGATCGAATTGACTCCGGGCAAGGTCGAACTCTTCCTGGCCGACTTTACCGTCCTGCACGAACCTGACGCCGTCGTCCGTGCGGCCAAAGAGATCATCCGCCGCACGCCACCCCATGTGCGGCAACTGCATACGGTTCGTCTCATGATTCCACAGAAAGTCCTCGTGGACACCAATCTGGGACCCTACGGACAATTGATCGTACCGGTTGACGAGCGGCTGGAACAACGCGCGATCGGCTTCCTGACATCCGAGAGTTATTCCAGGCGATCCGAAGGTGTCACGATCCTGCGGTACTTCAAATCCGATGCCAACATCAACCGCTTGCGCACGCTGCTCGGGGACGCGGGGTTCAGCCAACAGTTGGCCGTTGATGGGAACCGAACAAAATACTACGGCGTCCGCGATGACGCCTACCAAACGCTCAGGGCCTGGGGGATCGAAGTCGAACGCCCCGTGATTGCCGAGCCCGACGGCCGAGATGGTGAGTGAATCGAGCGTGAGAACGCGTCCGCGTGGGCACCCTGAACGAGGGAATGAGTCGTAGAATCTCCTGCCATCATGCCGTCAAAACTGCCCAGAATCGTCCGCTCAAGAACGCAAGTCGCTCCGTGAAACGCTGATCCGACGGTTGAAGAGACCGTTGATTCTTTCTTTTACGGTGTGTAGAACTACAGTCTGTAAAAGTTCGGGCAGCAGTGAAAACGTCGGATTTGGCAGGTGGGTGCGATGCCGTTGAGATTGACCGGCCAGCAATTGGCGATCATGCGTTTGCTTTGGGACCGTGGCGAGATGACGGTCGCCGACGTTCAGGAATCGCTTCGCGGAAGCGACAGACCTGCCTATTCGACCGTTGCGACGGTGCTTGGCCGTTTGGAGAAGCGTGGCTTGGTGCGTCATCGGGCGGAGGGGCGGACTTATCACTTTTCGCCTGCCGTTTCCGAGACAGGTGTCGTTCGCGAGGTCGTCGATCGTGTTTTTGGTGGCAGTGCGACGGCGCTTGTCAGTCACTTGCTCGAGAACGAGGAACTCGTCCAAGGGGAACTGGAAGAGATCAAACAACTGATCCGAGAACATGAACGATCAAGTCAATCCGACCGCTCTTCGGAGGCGGAATCATGATCGGGATCGGCTCCATTCTGACTCCGATCGCGTCGGCGTTCCTGTTGACTTATCTGGTTTACTCCACCGTGACGACGGCGCTGGCGTGGGGGATTTGCCACTCGCGTTGCATGAAATCGGCTGTCTCGCGGGTGCGTTGTTGGAAGCTTGCAATTCTGCTGCCAATTGGGTTGTCGGCCGTTGCGACGGTGGTCCCCGCCCCTTGGTTGCCGGTGTTTCGGATTCAGCCAATGGCTGCCGGCGTGCAGAACACTACCCCGATCGGCGAAAGCCACCAGACTCTACTACCCAGGCAGCGCATGCGACCGGAGCGTGCGAGCCTGCCGACCGTCAAGCAATCGCAACGCCACGGATCGATTTCACGCCGTGGCGAATCCGCGGGCATCGAATCAAGTCGCGGTGAGCTCCACGCCACATCCCCGTCTTGGCTGAGCCTGTTTGCCGGAACGTTGATTGTGGCCTGGCCCCTCGGCATGCTGGTTGGTCTGGGCTGTCTAACCAGCGATCTGTTGAAGCTGAACCGATTGATTCGCTCCGGCCGTTCAATCACCACGGGCCCACTTTATTGGGAAACCTCAAAACTGCGCGAACGGATGCAGCTTCATCGTTCGGTTCGATTGCTGGAGTCGCCGCGGGTGAACAGCCCGTTTGCGGCGGGATGGTGGTCGCCCTGCATCTTGCTGCCGAGCGGTTGGATGGAACAACTTTCCGCAGCATGTCGGCAAGCGGTCTTGGCGCATGAACTCTCGCACATCGTCACTCGCGACGCGATCTGGAATCTGCTCTCACAAATCGTTTGTCGCACATTCTGGTTTCAGCCACTGAATGTTGTGTCCGTTCGCCATCTTCGGCGTGACATGGAATTCGTGGCCGACCATCAGGCCGCGCGCATCATTGATAATCCCGCCGATCTCGCCCGATCGCTCGTGCAACTCGCCGAACGACTAAAGAGCCCTTCGGGCAAGGTAAGCAACGTTCCCGCTATTGCCGCAGGCATGTCTGTCCATGCGAGCGGACTGAAAGGGCGTGTGTCGGCTGTGTTGAGTTACCAAGGTCCGGCATCCGAGCCAATCGTTGGTACAAAAATGGTCGGATTAACCTGTCTTGTTTGTTTCGTCTTGCTGATCGGTGTCCCACGTTTCGGGATTCCAGCTTCCAATCATTTCTCGGGAGAGACTTCTGGCATGCATATCGCAATAAAAAAACTGGGACTACTGACCGCGCTCGTGGCCGCCGCGACCACATCACCGGCGGACGACACGATTGGCCAAGCAAAGATGGATCGGACCAGCGGCGTGGTCGGACGGACGGATTCCAACAACGGACTTCCCGATGGCTTGAATCAGTTCAGCGGGATGCTGATCGGCGAAATGGTGGAACGTGACATCGAACGCGGCAACTTTACGGTCAAGGTTCAATATGTTGCCCGCGTTTGGGAGAACAACAAGGCTCCCAGACCGCGCTCCGTTGTCGGAAAGCAGGTCACGGTTACCGGAGTGACGGGCAAATGGTTGGACGAGCTGCTGTTGGTACGACCGGGCGAAACAGTCGAGTTCGAGGCTCAGCATCGCGGCGGCAATGCATTGACCTTTCCGGGCGAGTGGTTGAAAAAGGTACCGGCTTTTGATCCGGCCGAGCATCCCGTACCGGCCGAAGGATTCCGCGGGTTTTCGGGGATGGTCACGGGACAAATCGTCAAGAAAGACCCGACCAGCCGCGAGCTTCACCTGCGCATTGACGCCATCGAAAAAGCCTTTGAAAAAAACAAAGCGAGATCGGCGGCAGACGCCATCGGCAAAGAAATCGTGCTCGCCGGTTTTTGGGCTCGGATGAGCAAGCCGTTCGACAAACTGGAGAAAGGCGATCGAATCCGGGCAGGTGTCTTGCATCGTGTTCCACAAAGCGATCACTTCACCGTCATTGAATTAGCCGAGAAAATCGCCAAGGGAGAACAACATTCGGATGTCACCACGGAAAGCCCCACCCCTTCGAGCGGGTTTCCTGACGGCATGAAAGGATTCCGTGGAATCTTGCGTGGCAAGCTGATCAACAAGGACGTGGAGAAAGGCACGTTGGTCTTCGAAGCGGATCGGGCCACCCGTACCTGGAAGGCCAACCGCGCCAGCGACACGGACAGTTGCCGCGGCCGTCAATTTCTGGTCACCGGCATTTCAGGAAAGTGGATCGATGTCCTGATCACGTTGAAGACTGGCGATCTGATCGAGGTCGAAGCCTTTCATAACTCCGGCGAACACCTCGACTTCATTGCGGAGTGGTTGAAGAAAGTTGATTAGTGCTCTGTCAGCGTAAAATATCACTTGCCATGCGAAGAAGAATCTACCCGTTCGCCGCGATCGCGATCACGGTTGCCTTGCTTGGCCCCGGGAACCTGTGGGCGGAGCAACTCGACACTTCCATCGAAAAACGATTCGGAACGTCAGCGGCAAGTGCGCCGCCCGACTTTCAAAAGCACGTCATCCCGTTGATCAGTCGACTCGGCTGCATCGGCCGCGCCTGCCATGGTTCCTTCCAGGGCCGCGGCGGGATGTCGCTTTCGCTCTTCGGATACGATTTCCAGGCAGACCGCGAGGCGCTGACGGGAAAGAGCCACTCGGAATCGGGACA
Organism: Stieleria maiorica; assembly: GCF_008035925.1. Taxonomy (NCBI): domain Bacteria; kingdom Pseudomonadati; phylum Planctomycetota; class Planctomycetia; order Pirellulales; family Pirellulaceae; genus Stieleria; species Stieleria maiorica. Next base: position 8,005,359 of record NZ_CP036264.1, on the reverse strand, counting down.
CCGTGTCGACGTGACGAATCCCGACCAGAGTCTAATTCTCTTGAAAGCCACCGAAACGATCGGGCATGAAGGCGGGCAACGGTTCGAGCCAGATTCGTGGCAGTATGGAGTGCTGCGAGCTTGGATCGCGGCAGGAGCGCCGAGGGAGAAACGCGAGCAACACCTTGACTCGCTGGAAGTGCATCCCCAACAGTTGAAATGGAACGGGCTTCAGCAGTCCGCCGCGATCCGAGTCACCGCCATCTGGTCGGATGGAACTAAAGAGGATGTGACCGGCATCACGAGGTTTCGTTCCAACGATGACGCCACGGTTCGGATTGACGCGGAGGGGCGTGCCGAAGCCGTCGGTTTCGGGGATACACATCTCGTCGCGTTCTACGACAACGGCGTGGCATCGATTCCCGTGGTGGTTCGGAACCCCAAGCAGCCAACGGCTCCTTGGCCGATCGATCCGGAACCGTCACCGATCGACCAACGGGTCAACCAGAAGCTGCGATTTCTGGGGATCGTCCCGTCGCAGCGGTGCGATGATTCGGAATTCATTCGTCGTGCATCGATCGATTTGACCGGCACACTTCCGAGTCCGCAGGAAGTACAAGCCTTCTTAGCCGATCCATCTCCGCATAAACGGTCATCAAAGATAGACGATCTACTACGTCGTCCGGCGATGGCCGCCTGGTGGGCGAACAAGCTGTGCGATTTCACCGGCTGCAACCCAGGCCAGCAAGCCGAGCTTGGACAGGAGTTTGCCCAGCAATGGTACATGTGGATTTACCAGCGGCTTCGCGACAACGTGCCGTACGATGAAATCGTCGAAGGAATCCTGCTCGCACGTGGCCGCGATGATGACGAATCGTATCGGGACTATGCCGAGAAAATGTCGTCTTACTTTCGTCAGGACAACGCGGGTGACTTTGCCGACCGCTCGACCATGCAGCACTATTGGAGTCGGCGCTCGCTTGGTGAATCGTCGGAAAAAGCGCTCGCCGTCGCACACAGTTTCATGGGGATTCGCTTGCAATGTGCCCAGTGCCACAAACACCCTTGGGATCAATGGACACAGGAAGACTTTGATCAATTCAGCCACTTCTTTGACGATGTCCAATACGGCGTTCGTCAAGACGCCGAACCCGTCTATCGAGAGCTTGCGGGAAACGTCGGACTTCAACTTCGCAAGGGGCAGGAAGGTGCACCGATCCGCCCGGAACAGTTGGCTTATGCCCGGGAAGGCAAGACGATTCCTTGGCGAGAGGTTTATCTTCGAGCGCGCGAACAGCCCAAGCGTCTGTCTCTGCTCGGTCAGCAAAGCGTGTTTCTGAAGCCCGACGGCGATCCACGAAGGGCGATCATGGACTGGCTGCGGCAACCGGAGAACCCTTGGTTCGCCAAGGCGATCGTCAACCGCGTTTGGGCGAGTTGTTTCCACGTGGGAATCATCGATCCGCCGGATGATTTGAACGCCGCCAATCCGCCCAGCAATCCGGAGTTGCTGGACTATCTGGCGACCGAATTCGTCAAGCGGGACTACGACCTGCGGTGGCTGCTCGCTGAAATCACCAACTCTTCGGCATGGCAGCGAAGCGTTCGGCCCAATGCGACCAATTTGAACGATCGCAAACACTTCAGTCGTGCGATCCCGCGAAGAATCCCCGCGGAAGTCGCCTACGATGCCATGAAGCAAGTCCTCTGTGCGAGTACGCAACAAGAATCGGTGCGAGAGGATCTGTCACGTCGTGCCGTCGGTCATCTGTCAATGCGAATGGCCGGGACGTATGCGATGCATGTCTTTGGGAAACCAGAACGGGCGGTGACGTGTGACTGTGAACGCGTGAACGAACCCTCGCTGCTGCAGTCGGTCTTCATGCAAAACGACCCGTTGGTTCTGATTTTGCTTGGCGACAGCGGCTGGTTGGCCGAGATACGTGAACACCAACAGCCAACCACCGCGGTGCAACAGCGGTGGATCGAGGAAGCCTGGTTGAGAGCATTCAGCCGACCGCCTCGCTCGGAAGAGCTGGAGCGTGCGCTCTCACATCTTTCGTCAGCCCCGTCCGTTGGCGAAGGCATGGAAGATCTGTTGTGGAGCTTGTTCAACACGAAAGAGTTCTTGCTGAATCACTGATGAGAGTTGAAATGAATCGTTTTTCCAATCCCTGCTGCTCGCGTCGAACCGCGATCAAAATCGGCACGCTGGGTTTCGGGCTCGGCTTGGGTGACTACTTTCGATTGGCAAACGCCAGTGAAACGCGGTCGACGGATCGATCGGCGGTTCTGGTCTTTTTGAAAGGAGGTCCGTCGCATCAAGACACGTTTGACATGAAGCCCGATGCACCGGCGGAATATCGCGGCGAGTTCCGGCCGATTCGCACCAACGTCCCAGGCATAGAGATTTGTGAGCACTTGCCGCGGTTGGCAAACTGTGCGGACCAATATTCGATCCTTCGCGGGATCTCGCACAATTTAGCCGATCACAGCATCGGCACTTCGTACCTGCTGACCGGCAATCGCCCGACCCCCACGGTGCAGTACCCGATGTACGGCAGCGTGGTCAGTCACCAGCATGCCGCGGTACGCGATATTCCATCATTCGTCTCGATCGATCGTCCGTTGGGTGGCCCAGGTTTTTTGGGGCCGGAGTATGGACCGCTTTCGACCGGGGAAAAGCCACAGCACGGTTTGCCGTTTCGCGTGCGAGGGATTTCGCTCGACGACGGGTTGTCGATCGAGCGTTATCGTTCACGCGCTGCGTTGGCGGAGGACTTCGATACGCTTTTTCGTGGTGTGGAGTCGCTCGATGACCAGGTCCGCAGCATGGATCGTTTCCAGCGACAGGCATTCGATTTGATCAGCTCGCCGCGCTGCCGCGACGCGATGGACTTGGCGAAGGAGCCGGAGAGCGAAACGCAACGTTTCGGAAAGCACGAATTTGGTCAATCGTTGATGATGACGGCACGCTTGGTCGAAGCCGGCGTCCGATTTGTCACCGTGATTCTGGAAGATTGGGATACGCACCAGGAGAACTTCAACGAATTGGGGGGACGACTGCTGCCGCCGCTGGACCAGGGGCTTTCCGCGTTCCTGGATCGATTGAACCAGCGGGGAATGCTTCAGTCGACAACGGTCTTGGTGACCGGTGAGTTTGGACGCACGCCGAAGATCAACAACAAAGCAGGACGCGATCACTGGGCTCGGGCGATGACGTCAATTCTTGCCGGTGCTGGCGTGAGCACAGGACAAGTCGTAGGCGAAACCAATGACAAAGCCGAAGAGCCGGTGGGCACCGGCTTCACCCCGGATGATCTGGCGGCAACGTTTTACTCGGCACTCGGAATCGATCCCAAAATGGAGTTTGACAGCAACGTCGGTCGCCCGATCACGCTGGTTCGCGACGGCAAGCCCATTTCGCGGATCTTAAGCTAAACGGTCTTCGAGCCCCTGCCAGCCGGTGCCGTACAACGCGGCGGTCGATGCAACCGAGGGCAGTGGGTTTCTCGGTGAGTGTTGCGCGAGAGGAAAAGTAACGATGGGCAAAACGATCACAGCCGAAATCGTTTGCCCCCATCGTTTTGCCCCCATCGTTTTGCCCCCCATTGTTTTGCCCCCCATTGTTTTGCCCCCCATTGTTTTGCCCCCCATTGTTTTGCCCCCCATTGTTTTGCCCCCCATTGTTTTGCCCTTCCTTCGAGGATGGGGCAACGGTCGTGCAATCGGACCAATAGGACACATAGGACATATCTGTCCCATACGCCCTATTGGTCCTATTGGCTCCATCGCGTGATGTCGTCTTCGCTAGCGACACGACACGGCGAACTGCCTCCGACGCAATCTGATGGAGCGATCACTGTTCTCCCGTCATGTCGCGGATAATTTCATCCCAGCCCGACGGTTCGCTTTGGCCGGCTCGTACGACCGGCACGCCGCGAGACCCCGGCAGATTGACCTGCTCTCGCAGTTCGGTTTCCAGTCGATCGGCACCGGGAAGGTCACACTTGTTGATCACGATCATGTCAGCGATTTCCAGCAAACCCGCCTTCTCCCATTGAATCGCGTCTCCCGATTCCGGCTGCAACAGCAAGTAGACACGGTCGACGTGCTGGCGGATCGCAACATCGCCTTGGCCGACGCCGACACTTTCCACCAATACCAAATCGAATCCGAAGTGGGCTAGCACGAGAAGCATCTGGTCTAAACGGTGTGCAATCCCCTGTTGGCCGCTGGGGACTGCGAGACTGCGGATGAAAACGCGTTCGTCGCTGCCGGCGGACATGCGGACGCGGTCCCCCAGTAAGGCGCCTCCGGTGATTGGACTTTGCGGGTCACATGCTAACACCGCGACGCGTTGATCCCGCTGCACCAGCCTGGGCAACAGGTTGGCAATCAGCGAACTTTTGCCCACACCGGCACTCCCGGTGAAGGCCATCACACGCGTCGTTTTACCGGCGCGCTGACGGTGCAAATCGTTCAGCATCGTCGCGGACAGTCCGCCTTGCTCGATCAGCGACAGCAGACGCCCCAGCAAGACACGATCGGGGAGCGCGACACGATCGCCCGAGTCAACGCCACTCGTCAGATCAACGGTTTCGGTTTGCTGTGGCGAACGCTGACGCAAAAAGTCAACGATCTCTGCAATCGAAGTCCCCGGACCGAACACACCGCACACGCCGAGTTGCCTCAGACGCTCGGTGTCCTCTTTCGGAATGATGCCCCCGACCAGACACTCGGTGTGTTGATTCCCCGTTGCTCGAAGTGCGTCGATGACACGGGGAACCAACGTCATGTGTGCACCGCTCAACAGGCTCAGCCCCAACCAATCGGCGTCTTCCTCGGCCGCGGCGGCGGCGACGGCATCTGGACTTTGCCAAATGCCGCCGTAGATCACATGGTAGCCGGCGTCGCGTAGCCCGCGTGCGACGATCTTGATCCCACGGTCATGTCCGTCCAAGCCCACCTTGGCCAACAACACCCGATTCGATCGTAGAACGTTCGCTCCAGCACATTGTGCTTCGGGGGATCCGGTCGGTATTTCGGTAGCATTGGGGGACATTGAATTCGCTCTCGACGACACTACATTTGCCTAGCTCCCTGTCGGCCAAAAATCTCCGCCATCGCGGCGGTGATTTCTCCCACGGTGGCGCGCGTCCGTGCGGCCTGGATCAAAGCCGGAAAGACGTTTTCACCGCAACGAGCGGCATCGCGGACCGCTTGCAGCGAACGCTGGACCTCGTCACGGCTTCGCTGCTGTTTCACACGTCGAAGTCGCTCCAGTTGTCTGCTCTCCGCCATCGGGTCGACCTCGTGCAATTCAAGCGGCTGTTCGTCCGGCTCGACACAATCGGTGACGCCCACGATCTTCTTTTCACCACGGTCGATCGCAGTCTGGTATTGATAAGCGGCGTCGGCGATCTCACGACGAAAGAATCCCGTTTGGATGGCGGCCAGCATCCCGCCCGCTTGATCGATCTTCTCAAAATACGATCGGGCTTCCCGAACCATGGCGTCAGTCATCGACTCGATCGCGTAGCTCCCGCCCAGCGGGTCCACCGTGTTGGTCACTCCGGTTTCCAGTGCCAAAACTTGTTGCGTCCGCAGCGCCAGCGTGGCGGCATGTTCGGTCGGCAACGCAAGCGTTTCGTCCATGCAATTGGTGTGTAACGACTGGCATCCACCGAGCACCGCGGCCATGGCTTGATAGGCCACTCGGATCAAGTTGACCTGGGGTTGTTTGTCGTAAAGCGAACAGCCGGCAGTTTGTGCGTGAAACCGCAATTTCCACGACGCCGGATCCTGGGCGTGGAATGATTCCCGCATTAGGGTCGCCCACAGTCGTCTCGCCGCACGATACTTGCTGACTTCCTCCAGCAAATCGTTGTGGGCATTGAAAAAGAAACTCAGCCGTGGGGCGAACCGATCGATCGCGAGCCCCCGCCGCAAGGTTTGTTCGACGTAGTGACGACCATCAGCGAGCGTGAACGCCAGTTCTTGGCTTGCCGTCGATCCCGCCTCGCGGATGTGGTAGCCACTGATGGACACGGTGTTCCAACGCGGCACGCAGTCGGTACAGTATTCGATCAGATCGACAACCAGACCGACGGACGGCTCAGGTGGAAAAACGAATTCGTTCTGCGCGTGAAACTCTTTCAGGATGTCGTTTTGGATCGTCCCGCGCAGCTCGCGAACGTCGAATCCCCGCTCTTGCGCGGCCGCCAAATAAAACGCCATCAGAATCGCAGCGGGAGCGTTGATGGTCATCGAGACGGAGATTTTTTCCAAGTCGATGCCGTCGTACAGCACCAACATGTCATCCATCGTGTCGATCGCAACACCAAGACGTCCGACTTCGCCGCCGGATTTCGGATCGTCGCTATCGAGCGCCATCAGGGTTGGCAGATCGAACGCGGTGCTGAGACCGGTTTGTCCCTTGCGCAGCAATACACGAAAACGCTCGTTCGTTTCGGACGCGGTTCCAAACCCGGCAAACTGCCGCATGGTCCACAAACGCCCCCGATACATCGTTTCGTGGATGCCGCGCGTGTAGGGATACCGTCCGGGGTTGCCGATGTCCTGATGCACGTCGACCTGTGACAGGTCCGCATCGCTGTAGACCTGTTTGACCGCAACGCCGCTGACCGTCGTCGGTTGCTGCCGCGGCGCAGACGTTTGGCTGTGGAGTGTGGTCGCCACCAGCATCTCCTTCGAAAAGAACTCCGCCCGTATGGCACGGGTACACGTGTTGGTGCCCAAGCTTTCGCCGCCCACCCCCGCTGCTCCCGGTACGACGTCCCTTCCGCGACGTCGTCTCTCGCTGCTCCGGGTACGATGGCCCTTCCGGGCCGTCGTCTCTCGCTGCTCCGGGTACGATGGCCCTTCCGGGCCGTCGTCTCTCGCTGCGGAGCAGCGAGAGGAAATCGCCTAAAGGCTAAACACCAACCAAATCAAATCAGCCCCTGTTTCCATTCTACAAGTCGTCGCCGGAGCGTTCGAGACTTCTCGTTGCGTGGCATCAGGTCGCCGGTTCAGAATCCGTGATTCGCGGGTCCCTGGGCCATTGCGGGATATAATGAAACATTGCGGCGACGTGTTGGACACGTCGACAAACGATCGATTTGTTCACGGTGTCATTATGAATGACTTGCGCGATGTGACCGAAGCATTGATGCGTGACGAAAGTCGGATCCGCGAAGCCAGCGGACGCGAGACCAACGGAGGTGCAGCCAAACAACGTCACTCCGACCGGCTATCGGCTCGGCAGCGAATCGGCGCGTTGGTGGATCCCGGCAGCACGTTTTTTGAACTGGGAATCTGGGCCGCTTGGCGGATGTACGACCAGTGGGGCGAGGTACCGGCGGCAGGCGTTATTGTGGGGATCGGCCGCGTCTGCGGGCGACCGGTGATGGTGGTCGCCAACGATTCCTCGGTGAAGGCCGGCGCGTTCTTTCCCCAGTCCGTCAAGAAGGTCTTGCGCGCCCAGAAGATCGCGATGCGGTTTCGGCTGCCGTTGTTGTACCTGGTTGATTCGGCCGGAGTGTTCTTGCCGTTGCAAGACGAGATCTTTCCCGATGAAGATGACTTCGGCCGCATCTTTCGCAACAACGCCGTCCTTTCCGCGATGGGGGTTCCGCAGTATGCGGCGGTGATGGGAAACTGCATCGCCGGCGGTGCTTACCTGCCCGTTCTGTGCGACAAACTGTTGATGACCGACGGCAGCCAGATGTGCCTGGCCGGTCGCTCGCTGGTCAAAGCGGCGATCGGGCAGGACGCCGACCCGGAATCCTTGGGCGGCGCAAAAATGCACTCCCAGATCAGCGGCACGGTCGATTTTCGCGAGCCCGATGACGAAGCCTGCATCGCTCGCTTGCGATCGCTGGTCGGCTTGCTGCCCGACTTGCGATCCAGGGACCGAGCCAATTCGGACGTTATCGATCGCTTCCAAACCGAACGTCCCGCCGAAGACCTGTACGATTTGGTGTCTGCCGACGGCCGCCGGGAATTCGATACCCGCGATGTGATTCGTGCGATCGTCGATGCCGATTCGATACAGGAATACAAATCCGAATACGGGCCAACGTTGATCACAACGTTTGCCAAACTTTGCGGTCGGGCGGTGGGCATCGTTGCCAATCAACGCAAACGATCGATGACCGCAGAGCACCAGTTGCAGATCGGCGGTGTGTTGTACGGCGACTCGGTCGAAAAGGCAGCTCGTTTTGTCAACGACTGCAATCAAGTCGGATTGCCGCTGATTTTTCTTCAAGACGTTCAGGGATTCATGGTCGGTGTCGCTGCCGAACAATCGGGCATCATTCGCTCGGGGGCCGAACTGGTGCATGCGGTCAGCACCGCGACCGTACCCAAGTTGACGGTCATCATTGGCGGCTCCTTCGGCGCCGGTAACTATGCGTTGTGCGGAAAAGCCTACGATCCTTGGCTGATCGTGGCCTGGCCCAACGCGAGGTACGCGGTGATGGGAGCTGCCTCGGCCGCCGGCACACTAACCGACCTGAGAATTCGTGATGCGCATCGGCAAGGTCACGAATACTCCACGCAAGAACGTGACCAGCTCTATCAAGAGACTTTCGATCGCTACCAGGCACAAACCGACATTCGGTACGGCGCGGCACGCGGTTGGGTGGATGCCATCATCGCACCCGACCACACCCGCCGTTGGCTCCACACGGCCTTGGAGATCCTGCCCGACAGGTCGAAGTGCAATGATTTATCCGCTGACGTGAACTTGGTTTGATCCACGTCCGGCAAACGCAGCTTGATTGGAGACGATCATGCGAGATCCGGTTCGAATTGGAAACGCCCACGGGTTTTGGGGCGACCGCATCGAAGCCGCCGCGGAGATGCTCGCCAGCGAGCCCGAATTGGATTTCATCACGCTTGACTTCTTGGCGGAAGTCTCTCTGTCGATCATGGCCGCCCAGCGCGAGCGTGATCCACAGGCCGGCTATGCCGACGATTTCATCCAGGTCTTGGAAACGCTCGTTCCCTACTTTCAACAAGGCGGCCGGTGCCGCATGGTGACCAATGCCGGCGGTTTGAATCCGCTGGGATGCGCGATCGCATCGCAACGATTGTTGCAGCGAACGAATTGCCCTGAAAAGAAAATTGCCGTCATCGCCGGCGACGACGTGATGACGTTGCTGACGTGTGATTCGAACCGCGAGCAGCTGAGGAACCTGGATACCCGGCAATCTATCGATGCCGTTGAAGAACACTTGCTCACTGCGAATGCCTACATCGGCGCATCGCCCATTGCCCAGGCATTGTCGCGGGGCGCCGACTTGGTGATCGCCGGCAGGGTGGCCGACCCCAGCCTGACCGTCGGGCCGTGTCTTGCACATTTTGGATGGGATCCGGACGACTACAATCGCATCGCCGGCGCCACGGTCGCCGGCCATTTGATCGAATGTGGAACGCAGGTCACCGGCGGAATCTCGACCGACTGGTTGCGAGTCCCCGAATCAAGCCGAATCGGATTTCCGATAGCCGAAGTTTCCCAGGACGGGACTTGCGTGATCACCAAACCAAACGGCAGCGGCGGCTGGGTGAATGAATCGACCGTCAAGGAACAGCTGCTTTACGAAATCGGCGATCCCGACGCGTACCTGTCGCCCGACGCGATCGTTTCGCTGAAATCAGTGCAGGTGCGCCAAATCGGAGCGGACCGGGTTTGCATCAGCGGGGCTCGCGGGCTTCCCCCTCCACCCAACCTGAAAGTCAGCGCGACGTATCACGCCGGATACTGGGCGGCTGCCCAACTGTCCATCATCGGCCAGCAGGCTCACGAAAAAGCGTGCCGGGCCGGCGCGGGGGTACTGCAGCGGCTGGCCGACGCGGGGCTGACCTTCCAAAACTCGTGCGTCGATGTCATCGGCAGCCACGAATTTTCCGAAGTCGTCATGCGGTTGGCGGTCGCGGATCGGTCGCGAAATCACGTCGAGCGGTTTTGTCGCAGCGTGATGCCGTTGATCACCGCGGGCCCCCCCGGGACGACCGGCTATGCGTTCGGCCGGCCCAAGGTCCACTCGCTGATTCGATACTGGCCCTGTTTGATCGCCAGAGACCAGTTGGAGATCGAAGTTTCGTTTCTGCCGCAGTCTGATACCGACACCGCCGAAGGCCCTCCACCTAGCCCGGCACGACCGTCGGCCACCGCAGCCGTTCGGTCATCTCCCGACGTCACAACATCGACTCGCGAAGCGACCGGACGATTGGTCGATGTCGCCTTGGCGCGCAGCGGTGACAAAGGCATCAACGCCAATTTGGGTGTGATCGCGCGGCGACCGGGCGATTATCCGCAGCTGGAATCCTGGTTGACCGCTGCCCGCGTCGCCGAACATTTCGGCGTCGATCCATTGACGGTGCGCCGGTTTGAAATGCCGAATCTGGACGCATTGAATTTCGTCTTGTCGGGCATGCTCCTAAACCCCATCGCATTGGATGCCCAGGGAAAGGCATTAGGGCAAAAGTTGCTGCAGATTCCGTTGCCCGAGGCATGGACATGAATGGCACGGGCACGCGCTGGTGTTCAGGCTTTAGCCGCCCACACCCGCTGCTCCAGGGTACGATGGCCCTTCCGGGCCGTCGCCCGTGGGGCTTAGCGCGGCGACCTAGAAAGGACGTCGTACAACAATCCACCGACCAGCTCATACCCGGTCGGCCAGATCATTTGAATTTGTCGCGTTTGAAAGGACAGCACTGGAAGCCTATCCCACAAAGACTTCGCTCGTCGGAGAGATGAAATGGAACCACTGATCCAGTGTCGACGCGAGACGCGTAGCACCGCCATCATCACGCTCAATCGTCCCCAAAAGCGAAACGCGTTGTCGATTGAATTGATGCAACAATTTCACCAACAGTTCGTGAAGTTGGAAACCGACGCAGACTGTCGTGTCGTGATCATTGGCGGTGCCGGTCCGGTGTTTTGCGCCGGCTTGGATTTGATCGAGGCCGCCGACCCGGCCATCGCTCCGCAAAGCGCCCGATGGGTGGAAACGACCTTCACTTCTCTGATGAACAGTCCGTTGGTGACGGTCGCGGTGGTGCAAGGCGCCGCCATGGCAGGCGGCGCCGGTCTGCTGGCCGCATGCGATTTTGCGGTAGCCGGCGAAGAGGTGACGATCGGTTTTCCGGAAACTCGACGCGGTCTGGTGCCCGCACTTGCTGCGACCTTGATCGCACGTCGCTTGCGTGATTCGGAGATGCGAGAACTGTTCCTACTCGCCGAACCGATCGACGCCCGCCGGGCGAAAGCGTTGGGGCTGGTGCACCGCGTCGTCAAATCGGCCGACTTGCTGCAGGAGTCGTTGGGGATCGCCGAAACGGTCTGTCGAGGTGGTCCCGAGGCGGTGCGACAGACCAAACAGATGATTCGCGCATTGACGGGTTGCCCGAGCGATCTGCAGGACGACGCCTTGGCGATTCACAAAAAGATGCGCCAAAGTGACGAAGCGGCGGAAGGTTTGGCATCCTTTGCCCAGCACCGTGATCCACGCTGGAATCAACAAGATTCCGGGGCCGGTCCCGACGCCGGGGCGTAGAATAATGACAGGGATGCACACAGCGGCGCCAATCCCCGGGGCAAACGTAGCTACCTTCGCCAGAAAGTGGTTCCCCGTCTTCTCCACGCTCCGGCGAGTGCAGCTACGTCGAAGGCGATTCCGATGGCAGACGCCGAGGTGAGTCTGCGATCGTGCCTGAACAGTGGGAGGTAATGATGGACACTCATTTCACCAAGCGGGGTTTTCTGCCGGTTCATGATCCGGCGACCAGGTTCCGGCGTTTTCCCCAACTGAGCAGTCTCGACGAGCTCGGCGGATCGCTTCCCGAACGACTCGAGCAAGATGACTTTCGCGATCAAATCCGACGCACCATCATCCCGAGGTGGCCCGAAGACGAGTTACGACAATCGTCCCTGGACGAGTTGCGATTGTACTACGTGCGACTGGGGTTTCTGGCCTCGGCTTACATCAACCAAGTCTCCCAGCCTCGTGTCCATTTGTTGCCTTCGGTATTGGCCGTTCCACTTTGCCACGTCTGTCGGATTCTGCAGCGGCCCCCGATCCTCAGCTATGACGGCTATGCGCTGTACAACTGGAGACGCCTGGATCGCCGGGGCCCGATCGCGCTGGGCAATCTTGAGACGATTCAGAATTTCGTCAAGCTTGAAGACGAACACTGGTTCATCTTGGTGCACGTCGAAATCGAAGCCATCGCGGCTGAAATCCTTGCCGCGATAAACCGCGCCGAGCCGGCTCTGCACGGGCATGATGGGGACACGGCTGATGAATGCCTGCGCGACATCGCCGACGCCCTTGAGAAACAAACGAAGGTCCTGAGGCGGATCCCCGAGCGGATGCGTCCGCAGCTCTACCATCGTACGTTCCGGCCATACATCCGCTTCTTTGAACAGGTCAGTTACGAAGGGGTCGCGGACCAACCCATGAATTTCCGCGGAGAAACCGGGGCCCAAAGCAGCATCATGCCCGCGTTGGAAGCGTTCATGAAACTGCAGCACCGGCAGACGATCTTGACCGAACATCTCGCCGATCTGCGACGGTTCATGCCGATCGAGCACCAAGCGCTGTTGGGTGAAATCCAGGCGATGCCTTCGCCGCGAGCGTGTACTTCGCCGGAGAAGTTCAATGCGGTGCTTGAGGCAATGGCGGCGTTTCGCGAAGTGCACTATGGCTGGGCGGACAGCTACGTCCATCAACGAACCGACGACCCGCGCGGAACCGGCGGCACTCCTTACATGAAGTGGCTGAAGCAGCTGATCGATGAAACGCGGGCAGCCAAGCAACCAAGCTCGCGGTCATGGGTAGACGTGATCACGGGCGGGCACGGGCTGAGCGGAGCATCGTCATGAGTACAACCATCGAAAAAGGCGACATCGAGAAGCAGGAACTGAGGAAGCAACAACTCGCGCAAGCCGAAGAGCTGTTGTTCGCCGAAAGCCATCCGGAAAGCTTTGCCAAACAGCTTTATCACGGATACTTTGCCCAGCAAATGGTCTTCCCGTACCCCCGACTTGCGGCCGCGGAATCCGAATCCGTGGCCGCCGCGCTCGATGAGCTGCGCCGCGTCTGTGACCAGTACCTGGACGCGGAGCACATCGACCGGAACGCCGACATCCCTGCCGAGTTGATTCACCATCTCGGACGCATCGGCTTGTTGGGCATGACGGCACCGGAGTCTGCCGGCGGGCGAGGTTTTTCACAGTTGGCGTACTGCCAATTGCTCGAAGAATTGGGATCACGCTGCAGTTCGACCTCCATCTTTGTCAATGCACACCATTCGATCGGAATGCGGGGGCTGTTGCTGTTCGGCAACGAACAACAGAAACAACGCTGGCTGCCGGACCTGGTCAGCGGCAAAGCCATCGCCGCGTTTGCACTGACCGAAGTGCAAGCCGGATCCGATGCCGCGAACGTTCAGACCACCGCGACGCCGGCCGCCGATGGATCGCACTATGTCCTTAACGGCAGCAAACGCTACATCACCAATGGCGCCATCGCCAATCTGCTGACGGTGATGGCCCGGACGCCGATCGAGGGTTCCGAGAAAACCGCGGTCACGGCATTTTTAGTGACCCCTGACATGCCGGGTTTCCAGGTGGTGGAGCCGCGGATGGAAAAGCTGGGCATTCGTGGAACCGCGACCGCCAAATTGGAATTCGAGAACATGCGTGTTCCGGCCGAAAACGTGCTCGGCCGGGAAGGAAAGGGATTGCGTGTCGCGTTGACCGTGCTCGATTTCGGCCGCACGACCTTCGGCGCCTGTTGCAGCGGAGCGGCCCGAAGCTGCCTGCAATTGGCAACCCGACATGCCCGAACGCGAATCCAATTCGGACAACCCATCGGGGCGTTCGAATTGGTTCAGAAGAAGCTGGCGCGGATGGCAGCGGATTTATACGCCATGCAAGCGATGACGCACATGACCGCCGGGCTGATCGACCGCGGTAGCGACGATTACATGTTGGAAACCGCGATCTTGAAGGTTTGGACGACGGAGCGACTGTGGAAGATCGTCAATGAGACGTTTCAGATTTACGGCGGCGCCGCGTACTTTACCGATCAGCCGCTGGAACGAATGCTTCGCGACGCCCGCATCAATCAGATCGGCGAAGGCGCCAATGAAGTGCTGACATCGTTCATCGGCCTGGTCGGGATGCGAGATCCGGGCGAACGATTGCGCCGGGTCGCTCAGTCGCTGCACGCCCCTTGGAAATCCTTGGGCGTGATCGGCCAGTTTGTCGTTCAGGAGTTCGGTCGCCTGCTCGGTCGCCCGAAAATCACGACCCGCAGCGACTCTCTCGGCGATCACGCGCGGTGGTTGTCCAAAGCCGTCAAACGGTTCGGTCTGTCGGTTCAGCGCGAACTGATCCGGCATCGGGAGGAGATTCTGGACCGCCAGCTGGTTCACGAGCGGATTGCCTGTGCGGCGATGGAACTGTATGCATCAACCGCCGTGATCGCTCGCATGGATCACGAGTTGCAAACCGCTGCTTCGGAGACGGTACGACATTCGCATCAAGCGGCTAGGCTGTTTCTGCGCCAGTCACGGCGGCGTTTTGAGCATGCGATGGCGGGGAATCGCAACAACGACGATGTCCAAATTCGTGAAGTCGCGGAAAGTCTGAGCGCGGGATAGCATGCCAAGTGCCTCGATTCGGTCGATCGGGTGAGATGCGGACATTGGATCTCTGTACGACGGTCCCTTCCGGGCCGTCGAGGTGAGTCCGCTGGACGACGGCCCAGAAGGGACCGTCGTACCCGGAGCAACGAACGCCGACGGCCCGGAAGGGACCGTCGTACCCATCGAATCGCTTGGACCACACCGGGGCGGTCCTTTGCTGCAATTCCCCCGGCTTAACGCATCCGCATGCCGCCGTCGAGGCGGATGACCGTTCCGTTCATCATCGGGTTCTGCAGCACGTGGAGGACCGTTTCGGCGAACTCTTCAGGGCGACCGAATCGCGGCGGAAACAACGTTTGATCTCGAAGAACGGCCAATCCTTTTTCGTTGACGTTGTCCATCAACGGCGTTTGAAAGACTCCCGGAGCGATCGTCACCACACGGATTCCCAACGGCGCAAATTCACGCGCCGCCGGCAACGTCAATGAAGCGACACCTCCCTTGGATGCCGAATAGGCCGCCTGACCGACCTGTCCTTCCATCGCCGAGATGGACGCAGTCATCACGATCGCGCCGCGTTCGCCTTCTTCGTCAGGTGCGTTGGCTTGGATTGCCGCGGCACACAGTCGCAAGACGTTAAACGTCCCGACCAAATTCACTTCGATCACGCGTCGAAATTCAGCCAAGTCGAAGGGTCCGTCACGCCCGACAATCCGCTGGGCGTGAATCACACCGGCGCAAATGACGCATCCGCGTAGCGAGCCGAAACGATTCTTGGCAAACTCGATCGCGTCTTTCACCGAAGACTCATCGGTCACATCGGTTTGGCAATAAAACTCCCGCTGTGATTCATTCGCCGGTGGCTTGACATCAGCGATCACGACGTTTGCTCGCTCTTGTAGTAGCCGACCGACGCACGCGGCGCCCAATCCGGAGCTTCCTCCCGCAATAAGAACTGTCTCTCCATCGATGTCCATACAACGACTCCCGGGGGTAAAACGGTGCGCGGTTGATGTCGCAAACCAAAACCACTAGCTGGACAGCGCCACTTTGCTCACAAAACACCGTGAATCGCCGGTCCAACGTAGCTACCTTCGCCAGAAGCTGGATCCCCGGGGTTTTCCACGCTCGCATCGAGCGTAGCTACCCCAAAGTGGCACTGTCCAGCTAGGTTATCGTAGGAAAGTCACAATTCGGCGAATTTCGCCGTGAAGTGGCGAAGCGTCTGTGAAGCTTCCGTGATCCGCAAACCACGCAGCGTCTGGCGTTGCTGGTGCACTTCAATGATCGCGTCCGCGACGTAATCGATCTGGCTTTTCGTGTAGACCCTCCGCGGAATCGCCAGCCGAGTCAATTCCTTATGCGAGTGGTTTTTACCGAACATCACACTGCCGATTTCTACGGCTCGGATCCCTGCGTGTCGATAGAACGCGCAAACCAGCGATTGCCCGGGATACTGTTCAGCAGGAATGTGCGGGCAGAATTCGCATGCATCGATGTAGATCGCGTGGCCTCCCGGTGGCTCGATGATTTGAATACCGGCATCTAAAAGTCGCTGGCCCAGGTAGGCGACGCTGGCGATTCGGTAGGCCAGGTAGTCTTCGTCCAAGACTTCCGTGAACCCTTGAGCCATCGCTTCCAGATCACGACCGGCCAATCCACCATAGGTGACAAAGCCCTCGGTCAAGATCAACAGACTGTCCGCCCGCTGTGCAAGGTCGTCCTCGCGCATCAGCAACACGCCACCGATGTTGACCAGGCCATCTTTCTTGGCGCTGATCATCGCTCCGTCGGCCAAATCAAACATCTCGCGGACGATCTCCCGTACGCTGCGGTGCTTCTGTCCCGATTCCCGTTCGTGGATCAGCCAAGCGTTCTCAGCGAATCTCGCGGCGTCGAGAAACAACTTGATACCGCTACGCTGGCAGATGTCGTGCGTTTGACGCAAGTTTTCCAGACTCACGGGCTGACCGCCAACACTATTGTTGGTGATCGTGATGACGCACAACGGAATCTGCTCAGCTCCGACATCGTCGATCAACCGGTTCAGCTGGTTGACATCGATGTTGCCTTTGAAGGGGTAACGACTGCGTGTGTGGGACGCTTCTTCGGTCAGTAAGTCAACCGCTCGGGCGCCGGAGTGTTCGATGTTGCCGCGGGTGGTGTCGAAGTGATAGTTGCCGGGAATGACTTTGCCCGGACCTCCCACTAGTTCGAACAAAATCCGTTCACTCGCCCGCCCCTGATGCGTGGGCAGAACGTGCGGCATCCCAGTCAAATCACGGATCACGCTTTCAAATCGATACCAGCTACGAGCACCCGCATAAGATTCATCGCCGTCCAGGATCCCCGACCACTGCTTGCTGCTCATCGCCGACGTGCCACTGTCCGTCAAAAGGTCGATGATGACATCCTCGGCAGCGATCTGAAACATGTTGAAGTGGGCGCTGCGCAGGATCGTTTCGCGCTGTTCCCGCGTGGTCAACTTGATCGGCTCGACCATCTTGATCTTGAAGGGTTCAATCGTTCGGTCCATGGTCGGATCTTGGGTCACATAATGGAGTAGCAACAGTCGCGAAGACCTTCGGCAACCGTTGGTGTCTAGCCTTTAGGCCAATACCGCTAAGTTAAGCGTTGTTTCCTGCGGGGAGGGCCCGTAGGCTCGCGCCAAACGGCTGATCATCGTCCGACATCAGCCGGTTCGCGCCAGCGTCCGGGCTTCTCCCCCGACCTTAACTTAGCGGTATTGGCCTTTAGCCGATTCCCGGTCGCTGCCACGCGGCGACAGTGGACGGCTATCCCTTGGGTGTCTTCAGTTCTGGCAAGTCCTTGTACAATTGCAACGCCTCGGGATTGGCCAAAGCGTGTTCGTTTTTTACCGGGCGGTTGTGGATCACATCACGCACGGCCAACTCGACGATCTTGCCGCTTCTGGTGCGAGGAATGTCGGCGACCTGCAGGATTTTCCAAGGCACGTGTCGCGGCGTTGTGTTGTCGCGGATTTGCTTGCGGATCTTGTCACGCAATGAATCGTCCAACGTCAGATTTGGCCTCAACTTGACGAACAGGACCAGCCGCTCATCGTCGTCACACTGCTTCGTTGTGACGATGCTCTCGAGGACTTCGCCCAACTTTTCCACTTGACGGTAGATTTCAGCCGTTCCGATCCGCACGCCCCCGGGGTTGAGCACCGCATCACTTCGTCCGAAAAAGGTCATCCCGTCATGTTCGGTCAGCTCCACCCAATCGCCGTGGCGCCAAACGCCGGGAAAGTGCTCAAAGTACGCCGCGCGATACTTTTGACCGTCATCGTCGTTCCAAAATCGGATCGGCATCGACGGGAACGATGCCACACAAACCAGCTCGCCCTTTTCGCCGCAGACCGGTCGGCCCTGTTCGTTAAACACGCGGACGTCCATGCCCAACCCTCGCGTTTGCAGTTCGCCGCGATAGACCGGACCGATCGGGTTTCCGAGTGCAAAGCAGGAAACCAGATCGGTGCCGCCTGAGATGGACGAAAGACAGACGTCTCGTTTGATATTTTCATAGACGTAGCTAAAACTCTCCGCAGCCAGCGTTGATCCGGTCGACAGAATCGTCCGCAGCGAAGATAGATCATGTGTCTTTGCGGGCACGACGCCGGCTTTCTCGATTGCCGTCAGATACCTCGCACTGGTGCCGAACACGGTGATTCGTTCTTGTTCGGCCATGTCCCACAAAACGTTGGGACTGGGATGCATCGGCGACCCATCGTACAGGACCACCGTCGCTCCGACGGCCAGACTGGAAACAAGCCAATTCCACATCATCCATCCACAGGTGGTGAAATAGAAGATGCGGTCGTCACGTTTCAGGTCCGTGTGCAGGACCAACTCCTTCAGATGCTGAAGCAGGGTTCCTCCTGCGCCGTGCACGATGCACTTCGGAACCCCCGTCGTGCCGGATGAATAGAGAATGTAGATCGGATGGTCAAACGGCAATTGTTCGAATGGCAATGGCCCTGATTCACCTGGGGCCGTGGCGACGTAATCTTCCAGGGAAATCGACGGTTCGAAACGGTTGTTGGGCCTGTCGTGACCCAAGTAGCTGGTGATCACGGTCTTCTTGATACTGGGAATCTGCCGACTGATCTGCACCACACGAGCGATCGAATCGAATTCCTTGCCAGCGTACCGGTAGCCGTCGGCGGCGAAGAGGATCTTGGGCTTGATCTGGCCGAAGCGATCCAGCGTGCCTTCGGTCCCGAAATCGGGCGATGTCGACGACCAGATCGCTCCGATGCTGGTCGTGGCCAACATCGCGATCACCGTTTCGGGAAGATTGGGCATGAACGCAGCAACGCGATCCCCCACGGTGACGCCGTCGCGACGAAGTGCGGCTGCCAAGCGAGAAACGTTGTCAAACAGCTCGCGATAGGTCAGCGAACGTTGCCGCCCCTGTTCGTTCCAAAACACCAAGGATTCCTGATCATCGCGAAATCGCATCAAGTTTTCGGCAAAGTTCAGTGTCGCGCCGGGAAACCATTGTTTTGCCATCACGGGCAACGTCGGATTCACACGATCAGCGATGACGCGGTGCCATTTGCGCTCCGCGCGGACGTCGCAGAACTCCCA
This sequence comes from Stieleria maiorica, assembly GCF_008035925.1. Classification (NCBI taxonomy): domain Bacteria; kingdom Pseudomonadati; phylum Planctomycetota; class Planctomycetia; order Pirellulales; family Pirellulaceae; genus Stieleria; species Stieleria maiorica. The sequence continues at coordinate 7,986,103 of NZ_CP036264.1, read as the reverse complement.
GACACTCGTCCAGAACTCTTCCGGTTGATCGATCGACCACTCGTACAGGCTTTTGAAGTCGGTGACTGCCGGGCGACACCCCTGGACCCGCTTGATGAATGCGGTCAAGTTTGCCTGAGCAATCCTCTCGTCGGTCGGTCGCCATAGTGGCTGAGACATGGGGCCGTCCCCTTGTTCACGATTTACACTTCTCTAGCCGGCAACACCGTACCGGTCACTTCGCCGAAGCCGATGCGATAACCGTCTCCCCGGCACCACCCGGTCAGCGTGACCTGATCGCCGTCTTCTAGGAATGTCCGAGTCTCGCCGGTGGCTAGGGCAAGCGGCTGCTTCCCACCCTGGCTGATTTCCAACAAACAACCAAGTGAATCGGGACTCGGTCCGCTGACCGTTCCGGTGGCCAGTAGATCACCGGTGCGCAGGTTGCAACCGTTGACCGTGTGGTGTGCCACCTGCTGCGAGAAACTCCAATAGACGTGACGCAAGTTGGTGGCGGTGATTCTCTGGCCCTTGGGCATGCGGGAGGTTCGCAGCACCGCTTCCAGATGAATGTCGAATGTGCGGTTGGTCGTGCCCGCCAAATAAGGCAACGGGGGCGGATCTTGCCGTGGACCTTCACTGCGGAAGGGTGCCAACGCTTCCAGGGTGACGACCCACGGTGAAATGCTGGTGGCGAAGTTCTTGGAAAGAAACGGCCCCAGCGGCTGATACTCCCATTTCTGTATGTCGCGAGCACTCCAGTCGTTCACCAGAACGACACCGAAAACATGCTCCTCGGCTTGATCGATCGAAACGGGATGCCCCAACGTGTTGCCGGTTCCGATCACGAAGCCGACTTCCAATTCGAAATCGACCGCGCGACTTGGTCCCAGTGATGGTGCGTCTCCCTGCGCTGTCAGACGCTGACCTCGAGGGCGAAACACATTGGTTCCGGAGACGACTACCGAACTGGCGCGGCCGTGGTAGGCAACCGGCAGGTGCACCCAATTCGGATTCAACGCATTCTCTGGTCCTCGGATCATCGAACCGACGTTGGTCGCGTGGTGCCGCGAGGAATAAAAGTCGGTGTAGTCACCGATTTCAATCGGCAACAACAATTCAACCTCTTCGATCGGCAACAGAGTTTGCTCGCGTAGTTCGATGTCATCGCGAATGGTCGCCACATCGGAACGCAGCAGGTGGCTGATGGTTCGGCGAGTCTGTCCCCATGCCGTTCGACCGAGTGCCATGAATGCATTCAGGGATCCCTGTGAAAAAACGTGTTCTGCTTCGGGGACATCCAACAAGTGCCGGCTGGCAAGCACAGAGAGGTCCAATACACGATCGCCGATGGCCACGCCGACTCGGGGCGTTCCGCCGGGAGGCCGGAAAACACCGTAGGGAAGATTCTGAATCGGAAAGTGCGACTCGGGCTCTGCCGGAACGAAGCTGCGAAGACGAGGATCGGTCGTCGAAATCATGACGGGGACTCTGTCTGATGAACTTCCAATGGATCGGACGCGCCGAACAGATTCAATTGCCGTAGTCCATCGCGAGGTTCCTCAAAACTACAGCTTCCGAATGATCGGATCGATTCCCGTCGACCATCTGCAATCTCGCTCAGCGTGGCCCCGTGATCGCCCCACGACATCGAGCGTTCATCGAACTGAAACGCGTCGGCGGATGTTTCCGCCAAGATCGCGGCGATTTGCGACGGTGCCAGCTGATGGACACATGCCAACACGGCGGCGGAAAACAAGTTCAGGAAACCGAATTCTGTCTGTCCAGATTCTTTCGGACGGGAGAGAGGATGATGCAAGCCTGCCGTGGCCTTCCAGCGCACGCCGGCAGATCGACAAGCGTCAATGAAGATGCCGACTTGTAGCGGTGTCGGCAGCGCGTTTTCGGACAGTCCCCCGAGACGGATTTTCAGCCCCACGCGTGTAGAACCTCTCGCTTGAATCGACGACAGCACATTGGTCAGAGCGTTTCCCCAGTCGCCGGCAGCGATCTCCAAGAACACGTCCGCGTTTCGCATTGCGAGCGCGTCGGTCACCTTTGAGACGTGGTCCAAAAACTGATCCAGTGAATCAACCGACTCGACCATCCACGCCGGCAATTTCAATTCCAACGCGGCAACGCAGAAATGAGCTGCCTGAGCCCGCTGGAAATCAGCCACGTCTTTGAAGTCGCCCACGGTGGGGCAAACCAGCGTCAATCGGATCGGCGTCCCGCGGAGCAGGCTGGAACAAGCCGCAAGTTCGGGCAGTCGGTCGACGCCGCAGACCATCCGCCCCAACAACCACGCGTCGGCTTGTTGCCGATAGTCTACGTAACTGCGGACAGCTTGATCGACCGACAACTTCGCAGGCGGAAAGATGCCGGCGTAGTCGATCGAACCGGCCAGTAACGTTGCCAGGCTGTTGGTCATCTGTGTATACCCTCCTCTGTCGCCCTCACAGCAACCAGGAACGAGCGTAATCGGGGTCTTCCGACGCCAGTGCCTCCCGCGCGACGCGCAGGGGATGAAACGTGTCCAGCATCACGGCCAATTCGTCGGTGCGTTGAACCCCGATCGACGCCTCGGCGCGGCCCGGATGCGGCCCGTGCGGCAGCCCCGACGGATGCAGCGTGAGCGAACCGTAATCGATCCCGCGCCGACTCATGAATTGGTCGTTGGCGTAATAGATCACTTCATCGCTCATCACATTGGAATGGTTGTACGGAGCGGGAACGGCATCGGGGTGATAGTCGAAAAGGCGTGGCACGAAGGAACAGACCACAAATCCGTCAGCGGCGAACGTCTGGTGCACCGGCGGCGGTTGGTGCAAACTGCCGGTGATCGGTTCGAAGTCGTGGATCGAGAGCGCCCAGGGGTAATAAAAGCCGTCCCAACCGACAACGTCCAACGGGTGATGGTCCAAGACCATTTCGGTCAACAGGTTGTTTTGCTTGACCACCGCGCGGAACTCCCCCGTTTCATCGTGGATGGGCAACGCCTGTGGCGGGCGAATGTCGCGTTCACAGTACGGACTGTGTTCGAGCAGTTGTCCGTACTCGTTGCGATATCGCTTGGGGGCGGCGATCTGTCCGGCGGATTCGATGATCAACAGTCGCCAGGGCCCATCGGTCAGTTGCAACCGATACAGAATTCCGCGCGGGATGACGATGTAATCTCCCTGCCGGAATGCCAATTCCCCCATCAACGACTGGAGGACACCGGATCCTTCGCTGACGTAGATGACTTCGTCGCCCTGGCCGTTGCGATAAAAAAAGTCGTCGTCGACGGTCGGGCGAACCATCGACAGAGACAGATGATGATTGAACAACAACACGGTTCGCTGCAGCGTTGCACTGTCGACGGTCGGCAGCTCGGCGAGTTGGAAGTGCCGCATCCTTAACGTTTCATCGGGATCGGATTTCCAGTCGATCTTTGCCAGTGTCTTTGAACGGCAAACGGTGGTCGGTGGGCGGAGGTGATAGAGCAGCGACTCGGGGCCTGAGAAACCGAAGCTGCCCATCACGTGTTCGTGGTACAGATCACCGGACGTCTGCCGCCAGACGGTGTGTCGCTTTCGAGGGACTTCGCCGAGCTGGTGATAAAAAGGCATGCCTGTCCCTCCGAGTGACCCCGTCCACGATCGCTTACAGATTACCTCGCAGCGCTTGCTCCCGCTCGATGGCTTCGAAGAGCGCTTTGAAGTTTCCCTTTCCGAAGCCGCTGCAGCCCCCGCGCTGAATGATCTCGTAAAACAGCGTCGGTCGATCTTCTACCGGCATGGTGAAGATTTGCAACAGGTATCCCTTCTCGTCCCGGTCGGCCAACAGATTCAGCCGACGCACCTCGTCGGGATCTTCTTCGATCGTGCCCACCCGATCCCAGACCTGATCGTAGTAAGCATCGGGGACGTTCAGAAAGACGACGCCGTTTTCTTTCAACAACGAGACCGTATGGATGATGTCGTCGGTCAGCAGCGCAATGTGTTGCACGCCTGGGCCGACGTTGTAATCAAGGTACTCTTGGATTTGGCTTTTGCGTCGCCCCGTGGCCGGTTCGTTGATCGGAAATTTGATCTGGTCCGAAGGGTCGGCCATGACCTTGCTGCGAAGTGCCGAAAAATCGGTCGAGATGTCTTTGTCGTCGAAGCTCATGAATTGATGAAAACCCAAGACCTGATCGTAGAACGTTCCCCAATCATTCATGTGGCCCTCTTCGACGTTGCCGACGATGTGGTCGATCCGCTTCAGTCCGACGCCGGCCGCGGGAATCCTGTGAATCTGATAGCCCGGCAGAAACGGGCCCGCGTAATCGGCCAAGGAGATGAAGGAGTGCAGCGTATCGCCGTAAGCCCGAATCTTTGCACGCCGAATCTGTCCTTCACGATCGGCGCAGCTGAAGGGCGGCACAGCGGATCGCGCGCCGCGCGCAATCGACTCGCTGTAGCAGTGGTCGACATCGTCCACCAAAAAGGCGATGTCCAAGACGCCGTCACCGTGTTTGCGCAGGTGTTCGGCCATGGCGTCATCAGGAAATAACGGTGTGCTAACGACCAGCCGAGTATCGCCTTGCTGCAATACATACGACGCTTGATCTTTGACACCTGTTTCCGGACCGGCATAGGCGAGCTGCGAAAAACCAAACGCGCGGCGGTAGTAATACGCGGCCTGCTTGGCGTTGCCGACCAGCAACTCGACGTGATGGATCGCTCTCAACGGCAGGGGATTTAAAGACATGCCTGCGACCTCACTGAAAAGACAAGTGCAGTAAGTGTCAAGCCTGCGAACCAATCATTTGATCGCCAGCTGATTGCGTCGACCACTCCTTGGCATCTAACAATTGTTCGCCCGAAGTCCGCACCAGGCAATCTCGATTGACCGGAATTGCGAAAACGATTCCTTGTCTAGACTCGCCCGACGCATAGGATTGAATCTGTAGTAGGACTGCGCATTTAAGTCCGCCTCTGGCATCTTTTCTTTACCCCGCTAAGGAGGCATTGCGATGGGCAAGCTTGCGCACGTATCGCTCAGCACGCCCTGCGAAGACGTGTTTCGGGCGGTCGGAATTATCGCCGACCAACAACCGTTGCCGGCGCATTTGAAGCTGTACGCCGAACAGGCCGATCAGGTGATGCGGCAGGCGGCCGCGATGGTCGACCAAGGCGAGATGCAGCAGGAACGGGCACACGAATTCCAGCAACTGCTGGTCGATTGTTGTGCCTTTGTGATGTGCCACCCGATCATCGCCACGAACAATTACCTGCGCCGCTTCGCCGAGGGGGTGACGTTTGCCCAGGCGCGGCACGAGATTCAACAGTTCTCCGTCTTCGGGCTGCAGTTCGATGTCGCACAGGCAAAACTGGTGGCCAACGCGCCGACGTTGGAAGCCTATCAGGAGCGATTGAAGGTGCTGCTGAACGAGAAGGGGATCCCGTACGAGAACGGATTTGAAGGTGAATTGACCGGCCAGTGGAGCCCGGCCACCATCCACTTCACCTGGATGCAGGACACCGCAAGAGGGTTAGGGCTTGCGTTCGAGGATTTGGGAAAGATCTGGATCGCACAACCGGGGACCAAACGGTTTGTTGAAACCACCTTCAACACCTATGCCAGTACCGACCAGAGCACGGCGACCGGGGCGGCGTTCGCCATCGAGAACTGGGCGGCCGGGGCACTGTGGACCCCATGGATCGCGGGGATGCGGAAATTGAACGAATCGCTGGAGCATCCCGTTGATCTGGGCTACCTGACCTACCACGAAGCGCAAGAGGTTCATCACTCGCAAGCAACATTGGACGAATTGCTGGAAGATTTCCAGACCGTCTGGTTCGACACGGAGCGTTTCTTGTGCGGTGCCGAAACGATTCTGACCGAGGGCGTGCAAGCCTATTACCAATCTCAACTCGACACCCTTCCGGAGAAAGACAACAGTTGGCCAACCCAGGCTTGTCAGCCACGGAGTTTTGATCCACATGCCTTGGACAAACTTCCCGTGCCGATGCATCACTCAACCGGACACCTGATTTGAGACACGTGTGCGGAGTCGATTTATGCAGAACATTGCTCACACCCATGACTTGATCGATTCGGACCCCGTCATCACGAGTGGCGATGACGTGCTTCCGTTGCAGACGGCGCTTCAGATTCACCGCGTGATGGTTCGCACACGCGTGATGGAAGAACGCATGATCAAGATGAGCAAATCGGGCGAAGGCTACTTTTGGATCGGCGGACCGGGCGAGGAAGCATTCAACGCCTGTCTGGGACTGCAAGTCAATCGTGGCGCCGGCCCCAACCACGACTACCTTCATCTGCACTACCGTAGTAGTGCCGTGATGGTGGCGATGGGCATGCCGCTGATCGATGCGATTCGTCAAATGGCGATGAGAATCACGGATCCGTTTTCCATGGGGCGGAATTTTGTCGGCCACTTTTCCCGGCCCGATTGGAACGTCGTTCCGGTCACATCCGTGGTCGAGATTCAGTACGCGATGGCGGCCGGTACCGCGATCGTCCAAAAACGCTCGGGCGGGGAAGGAATCACGATCGTGGTCGGCGGAGATGCCGGCACGGCCGAAGGAGACTTCGCGACCGCGATGGTGTGGAGCACGCGGCCGGACAACCAACTGCCGATCTTGATGGTCGTGACACACAACAACTGGGGAATTTCGACCGCAGCCTGCACCCAGCACGGCGAAAAACAAATCCTTGATCGCGGTGAACCGTTTGGAATTCCCGGACTGGTGTTTGATGGCAACGATGCGATCAAAGGCTGGCACGCCGTCCGCCGGGCAATGGCGTTCTGTCGAACCAAAGGCAGACCCTGCATCCTGGAACCGATCGTGTCGCGTTTGTACGGACACTCCTCATCCAGCGGCGCATTGCGTGTGAAGAATGAGCCGGACTGTATCGAGTTATTGGAGCAGAAACTGGTCCAAAGCGGGCTGGTCACCGCCGATCAGCTTCGGTCCGTCCACGAAGATGCGGTCGCCGAAGTGAAAGCCGCCGTGGAACAAGCCATGGCAGAAGCGAATCCCAAGCCGAGTGACGTCCAGCGGTTTACCTACGCACCAAGCAAGGTGGACCGGGTCTATCCGAACGACTACACGGGTTTGCCGATGTAGCCGGTGCCCGACGAGAGGGGCGTCAATTGAAACAGGTAGCAATGCGATGGCAACCATGGCCCAAGCCATACGGATGGCGCTGCACTACGGCGAAACCGAGCTGGGCGTGACCGATATCTTTGGCGAAGACGTCGGTCCGCCGTTGGGCGGTGTGTTCACCGCGACGCAAGGCCTGGAGACCGCCTGGAATTCCCCGCTCGATGAACGCGGGATTGTCGGCACCGCCATGGGGATTGCCTTTGCCGGCGGACGCCCGGTCGCAGAGATTCAATTTTGCGACTATGCGTTCAATACGATCGATTTGCTCAAGGCCGCCGGCAATCAATCTTGGTCCAGTGCCGGCGGCTGGAACCTGCCGATGGTTCTGATGACGCCCAGCGGCAGTGGGATCCGAGGCAGCCTGTACCATTCCCACTCCTTCGACAGTTGGGCCACGCGGCTAGCCGGCTGGAAGATCGTCATGCCCAGCAATCCGATCGATGCCTACGGGTTGATGCTCTCGGCGATCGCCGATCCGAATCCGGTGATGGTGCTGTTGCCGAAAGCGTTGCTGCGTGTCCGCGGTGAGACCCTGCTTCCAGGCGAACCCGAAGACCCGGTCGTATTGAAGGAAATGATCGATGCCCCGGTCGGCGATCGGACACATTGGCAACCGAACTGGCCAACGCTTGGCGAGCACTTCGTTCCACTCGGCAAAGCCTCGCTGGTTCGCAGCGGTGGTGATGCCACGGTGATCAGCTACGGCAGAACACTACCATTGTGTGTCTCCGCAGCAGATCAGTTGAAGACCACCGACCGGATCCGCTTTGACGTGATCGATCTGCGCAGCCTGTTTCCCTACGATTGGCAAGCGATCTCCGCCAGCGTCCTGAAAACGGGACGCGTCCTGATCGTCAACGAAGACACGGAGGTGACCAATTTTGGCGAGCATCTGCTCCGCCGCATCATCGATCATCACTTCTACGACCTGTTATGTCGGCCGCGCGTGCTGTTGGCCAAGCATGTTCCGGGGATCGGTTTGAATCAGGTCTACGAAGAAAACACGGTTCCCCAATCGCAGCACATCCTATCGGCGATGCGGGATCTGGCAATGGAACCCGCCTGAACTGGGCTCCGAACAACTACCGAGTAACGAGCCGATTCCATGGACTTTCAACTTCCCGAACTTGGTGAAGGGATCTACGAAGCCGAACTCGTTGAGTGGCGGGTCAAGCCCGGGGACCAGGTGCAACCCGGACAAAGTCTTGCCGAAGTGCTGACCGACAAGGCGACGATGGACGTCCCCTCACCGTTTGCCGGACAGATCGACAAATTGCACGTCGACCCCGGCAACGAAATGAAAGTCGGCCAGGTCGTGTTAAGCTACACCTCGGAAGCGGTGATCGAATCGGCTGCCGACGACGCGGTCGACCCTGACACCGAAGTTGAACGAATCCAGCCGACAGAATCGCACGAGGTCGTGCAGCGATCGCCGGAGAAAGCGGAGACGGAGACACCGCATCACGTGACGGCGACGACCGGCGTTCAAGCGGCGCCCGCCGTTCGCCGCATGGCCCGTGGATTGGCCATCGACTTGGCGGCTGTCCCGGGCAGCGGGCCGGATGGACGTGTGTTGATCAATGACATGACCGAGTTTATTCGATCGTCACGCCATACCGGCGCGCGATCCCACGACGGCCCCGCCCGCGAAGCAAGAACCAGAGTGCACGCCGATCAAAAGCCGGATGCACCGGAGGAATTGAAACCGGGAACGCGAGTCAAGTTTCGCGGCGTGCGACGAAAGATCGCTCGGCACATGGTCGAAGCGAAACAGAAAATCCCGCATTTCGGGTACGTCGATCAATGCGATGTCACCCAATTGGTTCAGGTGCGGGAATCACTGAAGGATTCGTACCCGGAGGTGAAGCTGACGTTTCTTCCTTTCATGGTCCAGGCCGCCGTTGCGGCGCTCAAGGAGTATCCGCTGGTGAATTCCAGATTGGATGAACGAGCCAATGAAATCGTCCTGCATGACCACTACCACATCGGGATCGCGACCGATACACCACTCGGCCTGATCGTTCCGGTGGTTCGCCACGCGGATCATAAGAACCTGATCGATCTGGCCGGGGAGATCCAGCGGCTGACCTCTGCCGCTCGCAGTGGCATGCTCGCGGCTGGTGATTTACGCGGCAGCACGTTCACCGTGACCTCGATCGGCAGCATCGGCGGACTGTTTACCACACCGATCATCAATCATCCCGAAGTCGGCATCATGGGAATCGGGAAACGGTTCACACAGCCGTCCATCGACGTCGCCGGCAACGTCCACGCCCGTGACATGGTCTATCTGTCGTATTCCTTCGACCATCGCGTCGTCGACGGCGCCATTGCCGCCAGATTCAGCAACGCCGTGATCCAACAGCTGGAAAACCCGACGCATCCATCGCTAGCGACATGATTTCGGGCGTGTGTTTAGTCATCGCGTCGAGAAATCCCCCCTCACGCGGCCCCGCGTTCGACATCATTCTGCCCCGAATCATTCTGCCATCCCCCTGCTCGACATCATTCTGCCCCGAATCGTTCTGCCATCCCCCTGCCCCCATCGTTTTGCCCCCATCGTTTTGCCCCCATCGTTTTTCCCCCATCGTTTTTCCCCCATCGTCACGAACAGCAAGTGTTGGCGGCTGGCAACAATTAGGTGTCTCATGCAGAAGACACCCAACCCTTGAAAGCGAATCCGGCGTAGAACAGACTGACGTCAGAAAACCCGGCCTCGTGCATCAGCCCCTCGTCTTGCCCAGGATCAAGAATCTCCAATTGGGAGTCGATTGCGTCTCGAGCCAGCGATGCCTTTTCGGGATCGACTCCGGAACTCACCACATAGGCTGCGTATCGCGAAAGCCACTGCGCTCGCGCCGCACCTGATTGAGGAAAGCTCAAGTGAACAGCAATGAACGGGCCGTTCGGTTTGATCCGCCGACGAATGGCGGTCAGCATCTGTCTCCGCTCATCGATGTCGGCGAAGTGCATCGTTAAAATGCAGGTGGCTGCATCGAATGGCCCACGGGGCGCAACGTCGACCTTGCCTTCATGCAGTGCGACTCGCGAGGCATGGGGCCCAAGCGTTTGCTTGGCAAGTTGCAGCATTGACGGCGAAGGGTCAACGCCATCGAACTCCCAGCCTGGTTCGGCTTCCGCAAAGGCCTTCAACTCAAGGCCGCCTCCCGCACCGACGACGAGTATCCGGCCACGGCTCCCCACACGCTCGGCCAGCAACAACCTCGCCATCCGCTGCATATCCGCGAAACCCGGAACGGCCATCCGTGGCGAATCCGCATATTTGGCCACCGCCTCCGGGTCGTGAAAAGCCGCTTTGAGAAAGTTCGGGTTAGACGCCATGCGCGTTCCGTTTTGCCTTCAGTGAAATGCCTTTGGTTTTGAGTCGCTTGTGACAATCCGCGCTCAGCGAGGCGAGCGTGACTTCACCGAGCCGCCGCAGCAGCAGCTGTTCGGCTTCATCAAATGTTTTGCCAAGCGCAGCGTTCACGGATTGCTCCACCAGACACCCCGGCGACTCGGTGCGATTACCGATCGCCAACAACGCAGGACTGCCGACGGCCTGGTAAATGTCCAGCAACGTGACTTCGTCCAAGTCGCACGCCAAAGTCCAACCGCCGCCATGCCCCTTCTCCGATCGCACGTATCCCTGCTCGCGAAGCCCCGCCATCAGACGACGCACCACGACCGGATTGGTGTCCATCATCTTCGCCAAGTCACTCGACGTCACCGGCTCATCCAGTTCGGCCATGTGCAGCAGGATGTGCAGTACGCCGGAGAGCTTGCTATCTCGCTTCATGTAACTTATGTTATTACGTGACCGTTCAGTCGTCAAGTTCGACCAGCACCGCACGGCCGCTCAACCGCCAACGAAGGAGAAGCGCTTTGTCACTGCCAGATTGGAACGCGAGGTTTTCCGAAACCGAATTTGCCTACGGCACCGAACCGAATTCGTTTCTCGCGAAAAACGCCCACCTGCTGGTCGATCCCGTGCTTTCGATTGCGGAAGGCGAGGGACGCAACGCCGTCTTTCTGGCAACTCAAGGATTGCGTGTCCACGCGGTCGACGGCTCGGACGTCGGGCTCGCCAAAGCGGCGAAGTTGGCAGCGAATAGCGGCGTCTCGATCTCGACGGAAGTCGCAGACCTGAATGACTTTCAACCCGAACCACAAACCTATGGCGGGGTCGTCTCGATCTTCGCGCATCTGCCAAATTCGATTCGCGACAGTCTGTACCCGCTTTTGGTGCAATCTTTGAAGCCGGGCGGCATCCTGATTCTCGAAGCGTACTCCGAAAACCAACGTGATCGCGGCACGGGCGGGCCTGGCGAATTAGACCTGCTGATGACGTGCACCAAGATCGAGAGGGAACTCCCCGGACTGGAAACTATCCTACTGCAAGAAACCCAGCGCGAAGTGGTCGAAGGCAAGTATCACACCGGCGTCGCCTCCGTGATCCAATTCATCGGCAAAAAACTCGGCTAAGGCTGCGGCACAACGATTAAGTGAATGGCGTAGCGGAACTCGCCAAGAGTTTCGATTCCGCAGAACTCGCCTGGCTCCAGCAGCTGACCGTCAGGCATCGCGCCCCTCATCATTCTGCATCCCTCATCATTCTGCATCCCTCTCCCGACTCCCAACGACGTGACAGGACACCGTCGTCGGGTGGAGAGGAAGGAAAATATTGGAGGCAGCAGAATTGGCTGCACCGAAGGGACGAATCCCAGAAGCGCGTTTGCGCTACCTGCCAGCGCCCAGCCGTCGCAGCTCCAGCACGACATCCGCGTTTGGCAGCTTGAACTCGCCCGGGCGAGGCTTCCCCGACCACAGCTTCTCCTTCCAGACACCGACGACACAGCAAACCTTCAACCTGTCGCCGTCCAGCTCGTAAATCCCGAGGGCGTCGCCACCCGATTCTTTCGCTTCGTCCGATCGGTGATCCCAGACTTTCGGCGTTGACGTCGGGTCGAGATCAAAGGTGCCGGCCCACAGCTCCTGATCGCCTGCGTCCAGCGCCGCGTAGGTTCGGTCCTTTCGAAAGACCAATCGCTTGGCTTCTTTCGTAATTCCCGGCGGCTGCACATCAACGATCTGCCAGGTCCCGGAGAAGGATTCGAGTTCCCGCTCAATGGCCCTCGACTTGGCATCGGCCTCCGACCGAACCTCGCCGAGCTTGGAGTCGTCCGCCATCGTCCCAAGGCAGAAGGCCAAGACGAAAAATGTGAACAGTGTTGATTTCATGGGTTTAGTACCAGAAAGGTGTGAAAGTAGAATGGCACGGGCTGAAGCCAATACGCTGAGCCGTAGGCGCTAGCCTCGGGCCTTACCGCCGTGTTCAAGGCGTATCAAGACCCGCGGCTAGCGCCGTCGGCTCACTAAGCCCGTGCCATTCGTGTGAAAGTATGGACCGGTCGATTTCCGCCGAAAGCGACGATGACAACGAGCTGATTTTCCCCGTCGCTGCTCAGACACCTCCAATGACGAAGGAGCCGTGGCTACGGGGCGATCTCTAACGACGCGATTTGCTCGCCCTCGAATTCGAAGACATACTTCAGGGCGACTGGGCTACCGGGAAAGTTTCCGGTCAACCGGCAGGTGACGACGCACTGGTCCTCCCGCTGCTCGCTCTTCAGCGGCTCGCAGGTGTAGACGTACTTCGTCGACGCGTCTTCTTTCCACTTCTGGATCGCTTGGCGGCCGCGATACGTGTGGCCTTCGTCCTTCACCACGGCATCGCCGGTGAAACAACGTGCAACGGCTTCGCCGTTTGATTCGTCCGCTTTGAAATAGCCCGCGACGGGTTCGGGGAGTTTGAGAGTCATGGCGATCCCTTCGAATGAGTGTGAATCGAGCAGCCCTTGCTGCCTCTTACTCATTGACACGGCTCGCAACCGACTGTGACGGGCGTGGGATCAAAATCCTCAATTTAGTCGCAGTGTTTTGCGCACCTCTTCCCGCTGGAGCATGCGTTGCAGCCAGTCAATCGCATTCTCCGGCTGAAGAAACGGATGCTCTCGGTAAAGGGCAACGTGCTGTTGCTCGACCAGATCCTCGATCTCCCTGACCGTCTCACCCACCACATCTCGTATTCGTTGGACATGCCGCGAAGCAAACATCAACCGGTGCGGATCGACATGCCCAGCTTCGATAAAACCACGCGTTTTCTTGGGGCAGCGGCAGGGATTGTTCGCGTTGACCAGACCGCACTGGTGGTTCATGAAATGGTGCAGGTCACGCCGGGCCCGTGCGAGGCATTGGCGAAAATTGACAGCGGTCATCTCCAGAACTTCGCCGCCGACGGTGTCGCTCGCACCCAGGATCTCGCCGAGCGTAAAGATCAACCGTTGCCTGCGATCCAAGCACAGCAACATCCCCATCGTGCAGCTGTGTTTGGCTTCCTCGACCAAGACCGGGAGGGCTACGGGAACATGCTCAGGATCAGGCAGTTCCAAGTCTGGCGTCCCGGCGATCGCCTCACCGTAGTCGGCAAACGTCATTTCGTGAGCCTCTGCGCCGCGACGCTTCATGTTCAGAACATGATTGGCGGCGATCCGGTACAACCATGTGCGAAACTTGCTCTCTCCCTTAAACGTGCTCAGTTTGGTGATCACTTTGACGAGCACTTCTTGGGTCACCTCCTCAGCATCTTGAGGGTGAAACACCATTCGCACCGAAATGTTATAGATCCATGCCTGGTGCCGCAAAACCAGCGTCTCCAGCGCGGCACGATCGCCACGGACGGCCAGATCGACCAGATCCGCATCCGAGACGTCGTCCGAATCGACCTCGCTGAACGGATTTTGCATGGCGGACCCCCAGTCGCCCAAAGTGATGAAATGAACAGACGATCACAAGCTTGGACACGCCGGCAGCGAGGGTGTGACAATTCCCATCAACAAATCACAAAGAATATTCTCGGTTGACCGCGAGTCGTCTATTTCACCTTCAACGTAACTTGACCGTTCTTCGCCTTGGCAAGCTCGGCATCCATGTCGCGTTTGAAGGCGCGGAGCGTTGCCGCCGAGCCGATGATGCCGATACAACCGGCGGTGCCCAGGCGGCCGCCGTCAGGGTGGATCCGGAGCTCGGTACGGTTGCCTTTCGCCAATCCCTTCGTTTTTGCGGCTGCCGTCCGGTCGCCAAAGTCATCCTTGATGTCGCTGACGTCGTAGGTGAACCCGACCCCGTCCACCTTGAATCCGGCTTTGGAGCGAGTCCGGTAGTTGTCCACCGTGTACGACCCAACCGGTAGGTTCCCTCGTCCGCTGTTGCCAGAGCGGAAGGCGTACGTCACGTTGTTGACGCGGATCCGCCCCGTCTTCATCTGGTTCAGCTTCTTCGCCTGGAACGTCTTTTCGAACACGGCAGTCAGGTTGGTGATCGCTGGCAGTGTTGCCGTGACCCGGTTCAGCTGCTTCAGCGTCTCGCCGTTCGGATCAACGCGTTGATCGGGAGATTTCGTGCCCATGACGTACTGCTGGTACGCGCCGATCGCGTCTTTTGTTTTGGTCCCAACCTTGCCGTCCTCCGCCAGCGCAGCCAACCTCGGCTGGCCTTTTGCGGCCAGCTTCGCGTTGAGTGTACTGAGATTCAGATTCAGCAAACTTTGAACCGTCATCGCGTCGGGCTCCCGGTTGATACCGCCTTTGCCAACCGACTTTGCAATGGTCATCATCATGACATTTACCCCTGCTTTTGTTACGGATTCTTGCTCAACACCAAGTAATCAAAGTCTCATGATCCAATTCGGAAGCGCCGGAGGCGATCCCAAACCTCTGGTCACACAGCGATGGATCCATCACGGCCAGCCCGGCCAGTCATGTTAACAGGGAACCCCCTTCCGTGTGCCGAGTTCTCAGATCGACATTTCTCGGTTTCAGAAGAAACCGATGCACGAATCCGATTCGACACTCGACATGGCTTCCCGAATGGACACGCCAGGCACTTCTACCGCAAGCGGCTTTCGCGAAACGAGCTTGCAACGTCGAGCTCCGATAAACAGCGTTGGATCTTATTCCGGAATTCGCGAGTCGAACGGCGCTCGCCGCGGTTGAGTCAGGAACAAACGCGTCTATTCAAACGGGCTGCCGCCGAAAGGATCGTCCGCGTCACCCGTTTTTCCTTCCCGACCATTTCCCAGATCCCCTGACGCATCGGATCCGGCCCGGTCAGCTCCGATGCCTGGGGCGGCGTCTGCGCCGGCACGCACCGGGATCTCGACAACAGCTTCGATCCGGCCCTTTGCGTCGACAACGATCAGCGTGGGGTCGCCGTCAACCGGAAAGGTTTCATCGAGCAAATGCAACTCACAATCCACGATCTGGAACGATAGGCCGCCAAATCGGCACGAAGCCCCACCGGCAATGATCTTTTTCTCGAATCGACGGTTGCCCACACCGGTGTAGCTGACCGCACCACCGGTGGCCGAGTTTGCGATCGCGTTTGCAAGCGCCGGGCTTGGTGAGAGAATCAACGTGCCTGATGACTTGCCCGAAAACGGCTTGTCCGCGACGGCAAGTCGAATCTTGCCGAATTCAGAAATCCCGTAATTCGCTAGCGAATACGTGATTCGTCTCGATTGCACGTTTCCATTTGGATGAACCGTGATTTGTGTTTGAATCGGCGAGAGCAATGACGCGGGAGCGCTGCCTCGATAGGTGGCAGTGAACGCACTCGAACCCCACGAAGCAAGCACCGCGGAGCAGGCGGTGATGAACAGAAGGGTTTGAAGTTCGTATCGCAATGGCTTGACCCCCGACCCAATTCAACAGCATATGAGAACTGCCTTCGTCCCATGGCAGCCGATCCGGCACCGACCGCCAAAGGCCAGTTTGTTGCACCTAACCACCGAAAGTCAAGCATCGGGGTGTCGCAATCGCTACAACGGCGATACCGACGGTGACCGAGATGTGGACGAGCAGGAATGCGGCCACTTCGGCCAGCGATTCCGCCGACAGCTGAGGTATTAATCACAGCCGACCTGTTTTCGTTGCCGAGGAACGCGAACCGCAGCTTGCTACGAGGTCAATCGATAGAAAGCGTAAAGGCAGGCGAGCCAATATGCCGGCACGATCCACTGGGCCCGCAACGGCAACCATGGCTGTTCCGTCGGCCGATCGCGTGGGTCCTCGGTCGCCGCAGGGCTTTTGCCTTGCCTCTGTCTATTCCCGATCCTCGAGAGACGATGTAACGGGAAAACATACCGAGCGAAACTCCGCCCAAGAAGAATCCGAAATGCTCTGTGGCGATGTCATGTTGACTTGAGCGAAATGCGATCTGAGCCATCAGCATCCAGAAGAAAAAGCCGACGAAGCCGCTCACTGCCGTGAGCGCTCGTTGACACTGAGTCGCTTGTCGATAGTTCAAGTAGCGACCGACGCCGGCACCGATCGCGAGGGTCAACAAACCCATTTATTAACCAAACCGCTTTGTGCTTGTGCCCTTTTCCGCCACCAGTTCTTTCGGTACTCGACAAGGATACGTTTGCCATCACGACGAGTATTCAGCATAAGGTGTTCGACAGCCAGGCACAAACTCGTTGCACGCCAGAGAATGCGGAACTCGCGCATCCGAAGGAGTTCGCCAGGCCTGTGCGGCGCTGTTCTCCTCCCTGGGAATTCGACTCCACCGTCGCGTGATTAGCGGCGACAAAAACTTCAAGCGGGCCATCGTGACACGCCCCCAAAAAGATCCAAAAAACGGTTGAAAATTGCATCGGTTTTCGGCCATCGTGTGGTACAAGCTGGCGATGACTAGGGGACGAAACTACTTCATGGCCGATGGAGCGATGCGAGATGGCAAGGACACGGATTCCGTTAGACCAACAGTGGGTCGCCGAGCAGAAAAAAACAAGAATGCTAGCGTCCGCGGTTGCGGAGCTTGAATTGGATGTCCGAACGGTGAACGGACTGGAGGAAGCCGGCGTCTTGTACGTCAGCGAACTCATTGAGTTAACGCGCGCAGAGCTCGACAGGATCCCAAACTTCGGATCCAAGAGTGTCGAACGAATCATTCAGGTGTTGGGGGAGCACGGATTGGCGTTACGCTCAAGCTGGTCCTCGCCGGCACGCTAAGCTCCGACCAACCGTTTTTGGTCTCTCACATCAGCCTGCGATTGTCGCGATGTCCGCTTTCAGCGGCCTCACGCTTCGTCCAGCATACGATCGCGCACCGCGTGAATCTCGGTCGATCGCCCAACCAGACAATCCAGACCAAATCGCTTTCCGGCACGATGCCCCCTTTGTAGCGCTCATTGGTCAGTCTCGAAATCGATTCCCGCTTCCACGATGCCCGAGAAAATGTGCAACCAGTGACGACGGTCCCGCGACCTCCGCCCCCGGCCCACAAAGCCCGCCGATCCTCACGGACACAATTACGTTGTCCAGTGATCGGCAGAAAAAGTGACAAGAGGGCCACACTGCCCGAGTATCGGACCAGAAAAGTCCAGAAATTGCCGGATTCTCCGGCAGTCGGGGCGACTAGATTCGAACTAGCGACCTCTACGTCCCGAATCTAGTCAGGCTCAATTGAACTAACGCTTATTTTACGTTTAGGACACTGGATATTGCGGGGAGTTGCATCGCTTATCAACGCTTGTTCAATGTTACTCAAATTGGCTTCAAATTGCCAACTCTGCCCCGGAAATGCCCCGGGCACTGAGCGCTAAAAACTGGCATCGCAACCTATCCACCGAAAATCCAGGAACCAAATCTTGCAAACCACGAGCGCGGCTTTTCCACGACTTGATTGTTCGACTCTCGACTAGCTGGCTGTTGAACTGCATTTCCGAATTGCCGCTCTGTGGCCAGGCGATCCCTTCTTCTTCCCGCGGCGATTTGCTCATCAGTCCATTGCCCTGCAACCCGAACTTGCCCGCGGGTGATCACGTAGTGCGAACGGCACGCCAGCGTCCAGCTCCCAACCGATGGGTTTAGTGAAACCGATTCGCCGTCATAGATGATTCGCCAATCAGCTGGACTCAGTGGCGTGACGACCTCTTCGCCACAGCCGCAACAGCAAAGGTGCGACACACTCTTAAACTCGATCGAAATGTACAGCACACCGGGCTCAAGTTCGTCCGGGAAATGAACGACGAATCTGTGTTTCAGTGTTGAATACTTCATGAGCCGTTAAATCCATTATTTATTTTGTTCGTATCAAGGGTGTAGGTTGAATAGAGCTCTCCTTTCAGATCGCAATAGAAATTCAGAATCTGTTTCCACTTTACGATTACCAACATCGCGTTTAGAGCATTCAGCTCAGCGACCTGAATATTTGAGGCGTACAAGTCCGCCTCGGCGTCGGCCTTAAACGGCACAGCACCCTTGTGAACATGGTCTCGCCTGTTAGGCACACTTGCAGCAACACGCAAGATTCCGCTAAGCGACTCGCCTTCTAAGTCGATCCCCATGCCAACATCGATGAACGATGCATCCATTGCTTCAAGCTTCTCGATAGCCGCTTTCTTTGCTTCGCCAGCGTCCATGCACAGGAATGCGAATGTCACACCATCAAGCAAATTCACATTAGACGGCCCGATCGCCACTTTGTGCGGCACAATGCCGCGACGCATTTGTGAATACATTCTGGAAAAGTATTCGACCTTCGGAATGACCTCACGAAGTTGCTCAATCGAAGCCGCTCCGGGAGCACGAAAGGCATTGTGCTGAAGAAACACATCATCGTCGAACAAGTGAATTTCACGTACGGGCGTCTTGGCAACACCATCCAACACGTACGAGCCAGTGCCCCCGAGACCAATAATCGCGATCACTTCGCTCGACAACTTCCGCGTCAGTTCGCCTATGCCAACACGATCGGAGGCCGTTTCGGTGTAGTTAAACACCGTGTCTTCGTCATCGGAGGGTACACGCAGTGACTTTGGCGAAATGCCAGGGCGAATCACTGATGCGGGACCAGCCAGAATATTTGCGTACGTAGTCATCTTCTCGTAGTAGTCAGAATACCCACCTTGCGGCTTACAAGAGAACGAGTGCGTAGCCACCATCCCGTTGGCGAGTTTGATATTCGCACCACGATCATTGATGTTTAGCGGCTTTCCAGAAGTATCGCAGGGAGACTCACCAGCAAAATGCACTTGGTGATTCCTGGGTTTGTGAGTCTGGTTGCCCGACTCGCTCAACTCGGAAACCAAAGTTCCGTGACGGACGTTTCGGTCCGCATCGACGTAAGGAACGTCCCGCATGAGAAGGAATCCGCCGTTTTTCTCGACGCAGTATCCCTCCTCACGCAGGCGTTTCAGGTCGGCACTACGATCGAATAGCTCGTTTGACATTGAAAATCGTCCCATGTTTAACCTGAACAGTTCCACCAGCACCAAGATTGCCGTCAGACGGACACGACAATGCACCGTCATAGGTAATCGTGAACTCCTCGTTCTCACCGTGGTTTCCAGGAAACGCAAGTTGAACGATTTGATCAAAAGTAACGTCTTTCGACGGAACAGTCTTTTCGCGAGTGTTGACAATGATCTGGACGCTCGGATCGGGCTTGGGACCCTTAAAGAACCGCTCCACCCCAGGCTCATTCAAATCAACCAGTTCAGTGCGATCGATTACACGATCTTGACCGCCAGGTACTGACAGAAAAACGACTTCGCCATCACTTGCCTTCGCAAGTCGCCGCAGAACCTGACCACTGATTAGTGGCTTTCCCCAGTGCTGCTGGTCTTTCTCGACCTCGAAACGAAAGCTTCGGTCACTGCGAAAGGCAATAAACCGCTCAGCTCCACGCTTTTGCAGGTCGACTTTTTCATCCAGACGGATGTCCTCGAAGTCACCGTTATCTAGGATTGCAGCAAGACTCGCATCACCGTCCGAGTCGTAGCCTGCGATTTCCAGAATCTGACGACCCAGTGGAACAGGATCGTCGACTTGATAAGGTTTGAATTTCAGCTGGTCATTTGCGACCAACACACGAAAGCCTTTGTTTTTTGTATTTCTATCACTCACTTCAAAAATCTCCTCAGAGGTTTGCCGAAGGCGGAATTGCCTCGGTCTGAAGAGTTAATCGCGTGAGATCAGCAAAATCGGTAAGTCAGGCAGAGATTTTCTTGGATAATTCCCCAGCCGGTAGCTTGCCACAAACGAAGTACGCTGGGCAGAGCGGACAGGTATCGCTAGTTTTTAATCCAAACTTGCCGGATAAGATTTCAAGACCGATTTCGTCCAGTCGCTTTTGAGCATTGTCGAGTTTTCGCGCGGACGTCGGCAGCGGCGTCACTTTTCCATCGCTCAAGTGGACAACTTCAGCGACGGTACGTTCGGAGAGCCCTTCTGTCCCAAGAACAAATGCCTTTGACTCAATCGATTCCACATCCTTTTTGACAACATGTCCGGTGCGAATCCGTTGAATCGATAGGCTACCGTCCTCTCGTCGAACGACCTGGTCAGGAACGATCTCTATCGTCCCTCCTGTAATTTGTACTATCATTGGTTCAGGCGGTAGTGTCTCCGCGCCTGAGGCACATTCGATTAGAAATCGAACGAGATCAACAGCGATTTTTCGGTACTCCACCGACGATGCGTCGGCCGAAAACCCACGCTGCACCATCGCATTTTCGAGCAATCTCTCAGCTTCATCGCGAGAGGGCCGACTGATGTGATTCGATGCAACATGTTGCACGACATCCTGCACAGCGGCGTGCAACTGCATGTATTGCGTTTCCGTTCTGCGACCTCCCGTCTGAAGAATGTGGGAATAGAGGAATCGGCGTGGGCATTTATCGTAGAGTCGAACCTGATGATCCGTTACCGAAATTGGTTCCTCTACTGTTACTCTCCACGCATCAGTCTCCTGGTCGGCTGCAACCTCACCGTCAGCCTCAATCTCCCATTCGTCAACATGCCCTTGCAAACATTCCAGAAACTTCGATGGGGATTGTCGCGCATCGTCGGAGCGTTTCTTGTTTCGGTAAAGGAAAAGACGGTCTTCCGCTCGTGAGAGAGCAACGAAAAGCAGACATGCCTGCTCGTTTTCCAAACCGTTCTTGACCGCGTCATAGCCAGATTCGGACGTGCCTTCGATCATCCCATCTGGTGGTGTGATTTTTCGCGAGAGCTGAAATCCAGCCGACAAAGGTATACTTGAAGAATTGAGGCCTGGTATGTGGACGACTGGAGACTCTAGTCCTTTGCTTCCGTGCATCGTCATCAATCTCACCGCGTCAATAGACTCTGCCGCTTTGGGAAGTTGGCGCAGCTCGCGATCATCTGAGTTGAGGACAAGATGACGAATGCGATCCAGTAGACGAAAAGTCGGGGTCCCTTCTCCAGCAGGAATCAGTCGAGCAAAATTCATTAACTGCCAGATCGCGATTCCTTGTGCTCGGCTTGAGACATCATCGGCCATGGCCAGGTTAGCGGCAATTCGTGTTCGATCGAATAGTAGTGTTGCCAGAAGTATCCAAGGATGAGAGCCGGGGTGAAAACCCGCCAGCGCGGCTTGCAGTCTTTCCAGAGATGCTACACCTTGCTCAGTCAGTTCTACATCGTCCAAAGAGTCAGACAGCCACTT
Source organism: Stieleria maiorica (assembly GCF_008035925.1). Classification (NCBI taxonomy): domain Bacteria; kingdom Pseudomonadati; phylum Planctomycetota; class Planctomycetia; order Pirellulales; family Pirellulaceae; genus Stieleria; species Stieleria maiorica. The sequence continues at coordinate 7,964,429 of NZ_CP036264.1, read as the reverse complement.
CATTGCCGGCGTACTGCTTGCTCGCAGATGATCGATCAACGCCGAAGCATCAGATAGCCGCATTGAGAACTCGTTCATTGTCGCAATCCGGAGAAGACCCATCGCGCGTCGATCCGCCATGAGAGAAACGATCGACAGCAGGTCTCGAATCTCACTTCTCTCGAAGACGTTTCCCAAGAACAAAACCGGAATACCGCGATGCTCCAAATCGTTGGCAAGTTGCGCCAATCGATCATTGCCAGAACATAGCACGGCTTGCTTTCGGTAGGAGTAACCGTCATCTCGCATGGTTACAATCGCATCTGCAATCGCGGCAACTTCATCAGTCTTTTTTTCGACCACTCGCAGTTCTGGACGGTGCTCCATTGAGTCGCGCGTGGTCTCAATAGACGTCGTGTCATCGCTCACGTCGACCATCGAATTGGCAAATTGGTAGACGGTTCCGCTAATCTCTGGAACGCTTCGATAGCTCAGATCGAGCTCGCCCGTAGTGCCACCTGGAAAATCGTCTTCACAGAACCTCTGCATATTGAACAAGGATGCGCCGCGAAAACGATAGATCGACTGCCTAGCATCACCCACAACCCAAAGGTTTTTCCCCGATGGTGATAACGCCTTAAGAAGTCGCACGCTTGCTCGATTGACGTCCTGAAACTCATCAACGAGAACGTGTTCGTAAAGTGAAGACAAGTGCTCTTGGACATCGCTTATTTCCTCACAAAGCTTCACCGGCAACGAAACAAGGTTGCCAAAATCGACACCACCACGGGAAATTTTCAGCTCCTCATAGGCCTCAAAAATAGTCGCTACATCAAGGCACTCTTCTGCGCGAGTGATTGCTTTTTCTTCACTCGCGTTTGCCCGCATCGTCTCCGCCAACGAGCGATAGCGGTCCGGCCCAACCACTTCATCGTGCGCTCGGGAAATAGCGTCCAGAGCACGGCGAATCTCAAGTGAAGGATATTGCAGGTTCTTTAGGTGGTTCAGCTCCAGCCCAGCGTAGACCCCCTCCAGCATTTCTATCGCTTCCGCTCGGTCAATAAGCCGAGGGTCACTGGGGAGATTCAGCAGGTCATGAAATCGTCGGACAATATCGAGTCCGAATGAGTGAAAAGTTCCCACCCAAACCCTTGCAGCAGCGTCTGGATTCATTGTCGCGAGGCGATCTGACAACTCCCCCGCAGCTTTGTTAGAAAACGTCAGCACCAGTATGCGTTCTGGCGAAACACCTGTGCTGACCAAATGCTCAATACGACCGATTAGAGTCCGCGTCTTTCCGGTGCCCGGTCCTGCTTTGAGTAGAAACGCGTTCTCACCCGAGAAACGCATCGCCTCCAGCTGACGATCGTTGTACTTGATAGCGACTTCCGGCTTATACTCTTCGACCAGCTCTGGCAGAAATATCGCATCAAGTAGCTGTTGAAAGACTACCGGGAGTGGAGCATCAATCAACGCTGCAATCTGACTAGCGGTCTGCTCTTGTTCTAGATGGAGCGTTCGGATCCAATTGCGGGGTAATAACAACTCTCTAGCGAAGAGGTCCATCTGCACCTCACGCCGTGCGCGGTTGCTGTAATCAACCACCCTGTCCGTTCCAACGCCGGTGGAACCCGAGGACCGCTCTGGGTCAATGTCGGTGATAGCGAGGAATTCAGCTTCTCCACCGAATTCAACATGCCCAATTTCGTGCGCAACAAGAAAAGCGTCAGTGAAAGCGCTGCCGCTGTCTTCGTGGAGAATTAGCCATGCCTCGGGATCGAACAAAGCACGCCCGCCGCACAGTCGCACATCGTCCACAGGAACTCGGCTAACATCAATTTCTAGTCGTGCAGCCTCTCGACAAACGAAATCGTATGGCTTGGACGGATCACCACCATCAGAAACTGCGGCTGCATGAAGCTCTGCTGCTCGTCGTCTTGCAAGCTCAATTCGATCGGTCATGACCGAGATACCCCACTGCTGTTTTTCGCTCCTCGTCTGTCAATTCCGTGTTCTCGATTAACTCTTGAAAAGTAACCTGCTGAGCGATTTGTGGCTTCTTGTCTGCCTTGAATTCCAGCGTTTGAAGCACGTTCGGCGGCTCTCGCAGAAAAGTCTTCAAATCCTCCAGCGTCGACTCCAGTGCAGTTGAGGCCGCCACCAAAAACCGTTCCGGCAGACTCTCAAACTCGACTTGCCTATTGCGAATGGCAACAACAAAGGCCTTCGGGAGTCCAAGTGATTTACATAGCGAGGCAAACTTCTTCCCCTGAAACTTGCGGAAGGGGTTCGTAGATCGAGCCGATGATGAGCCTGCCGCCTGAAGAGTATTCCACGCAGAGCTGAACGTGGGATCATCGATTGCTTCCGGCTTCAATCGAGCTTCATTCTCAACCGCACGGATTTCAAAGGAAAGTTCGATAAGCTCATTCTTGTACTCGGGATAACTCTCTACGTATCGAGCAAGGGTTTCGCGATCATGTGATAGTTCCATTGAAAATGCATCGAGCACTTCCTCTAAGTTTTGATTGTGGCTCATACCCTGTCCTCCAAATACAGTTCTTCGCGGAGCTTGGCACGAGCCCGGTTTCTTCGAGCTGACACAGTCTTCTCTGTGCAACCAACAAGTTCCGCAATTTCCTTTATCTTGAATCCCTCCACCAATAGTTGAATTACTTGCCTTTCTTCATCTGGCAGAAGGCTAATCGCAGAATACACGCCTGATCGGTAAGAGAAGTCTTCAAATTTTTCCGAAACGTCTCGAAGCGACCTGATAGCCGTATCGACTCCGTCAAGATCCGCCGATTCGACAACTGCCTCAAGTGACTGACAATTCTCCCGTTTTCGATTCTCGGACGAGTCACGCTTTGCCGTGCGCCGCGCCCTGGCTACCGCACTATTGAAATTGATTTCGAAATAGTCCAATCGATCATCGTAGGCATTGCGATCATGACAGAGCTTCTCCGTTACGTTGTCGACAACGGCGTCTCTGACTGCGGCTTGATACGAGTCCTCGATATATCGATCGCCGCCCAGAGATTTCCGATTCACCCGTAGGAGTTGAAGAAAACGTTGACGAAGGCTACGGAAAAGAGATTTGTAGGCTAACTGATCACTGCAATTCTTCGCGAATCGAACAAAATGCATGACAGCTTCCGGCGGAATATATTCGGGATCAGCTGAATCCAAGATCTCCGAGCGCCTAGCAACTTCTTCGATTGAAATCTCATGAAGTGCAGCAAGCAGTTGTTCGACTGGTGTACGGCGCGAATAAACCTCGCCCGTTGATTGCTTGCGTTTGCGAAGCGGGGGCACGGCTGTCGCAACCCTGATCGGCTCTTTCGTCATTGTCTTGCCCTCACCGTAAGGTTCTCCGAATGAACTCGGTTGCGAATTAGCCGTGACATTTGTTCGTCGTAGACCGTTGCCGTCTTCTCGGGACCGGATAGCCGCGATTCCACCTTCTCAATGATGAAAGGGCTGTCCCACCGGCAGCCATACTCGGAATCTGGCAGTTTTCGACTGCCTAAGCCCCCTCGCAACTCGATTCCTGCCGACCGAGGTGAATAGTCCAATGATGCAACCATGAGCTAAAAAGTCCTTTTCATTTCAACAACTTGCAGCTTGAGGCCACCCAAGAGAGGTGTGCGACATTGCCGCTTACGTAGAATTTACCGCAATCGGACTTTTAAGTCAAATCTTGACTTGCATGTCCTGATAAGGTACTATGGATCTGAGATGAGAGATCGGAGAATTTTCACAAATTGACCTTTCCCTCATCATTGGATGGACATTTGGCTGCCAGTTTTTTTCAAGCTATTGTCAGCTCGAAAAATCGCTGGCTGGAGGCATCGCATGGCAAAGATCGACACCGTTTTACTGGGGCGTCAGATTCAAGAAGCTCGAAAGAGTGCTGGATTCACTCAGCAGCAAGTTGCTGACGAACTTGGCATTCAACGCACCGCTGTAGTCAATATTGAGGCTGGACAGCGATCCATCAGCACTCGCGAACTTACCAAGCTTGCACGATTCTTCGGTCGCTCCGTTTCTGAGCTTCTCGATGAAGAATCGTCGTCCAATGAAGATATCTTTGTCGTTCTTCATCGACTCGACGAAGAGTTTTCTGAAGACTCAGAGGTACGCCGAGAAGTCAATAACCATGTTGCGATCTGTCGCGAGGGGCATGACTTAAAAGAGATACTTGGAATTTCCAGTGAGGATGCATCGCCAGAATACGCGATGCCAGAACCGCAATCGACCATTGAGGCCGTAGAACAAGGTGCTGAAGTCGCCGTTCAAGAACGCCGTAGACTTTCTCTTGGAAGCAATCCGCTTCCAGATCTTGCAAAGCTGATAGCTGCACAAGGCATTTGGGCGGCAAAAGTTTCTCTTCCCGACGAAATGTCCGGGATGTTTCTCCTTCACCCGACTTTTGGTTCCGCGATTCTCATCAACCAACATCATCCGCTTTCAAGACGCCGGTTTTCGTTTGCCCACGAATATGCTCATGCACTGCTTGACCGAAACTCGACCGCGACCATAAGCAGTAGCAGAAACAGAAAGGACCTTAGAGAAGTAAGAGCAAATGCCTTTTCGGCAGCATTTCTACTTCCAGCAGATGGGATCCACTCCTTCTTGTTGCATAGAAGAAAAACTGTCCCAAGCCGAATAGAACAGATTGTCTACGATCCTTCTGCACATGGGGAAGAATTTGTTGCAGCGAAGCAACGCGTCAAGGCCAGCAATAGCAAAGTCACCTATCAAGATGTCGCATCCCTGATGTGCTATTTTCGTACAAGCTACCAGGCAACTTGCTATCGGCTTCGGTCACTTGAGTTTATCACCAAAGATGAGCTATCTGAACTGCTCGAAAAAGAAGCACTTGCCAAAACGGTGTTCACTGTTTTGCAATTGTTCGACGAAGCTAAGGATGAAGGCGAAAACGATAGCCAGTTTGACGAAGATGTACTTCGGCTGCAGGTATTGAATCTTGTCGTCGAAGCTTATCGTCGCGAGGAATTGTCGCAAGGGCGACTACGCGACTTCAGTTCGATGCTTGGCATCAAAGCAGCAGATTTGTTGGAACTTGCCGAGGCGGCATAGCGCAGTTAGTAGTCGAGGAATGACTTTTAGCAATGGATGCAAAGACAACAGTGATCCTCGACACATCTGTGCTCATTAACTTTGCCAGGATCCGAAGAATTGATCTGCTTGAATCCCATCCGTCATACGATTTCTTGATTTGCGACCACGTTAGAGACGAAGTTAAAGAGCATTTCCTCGAACAATTCGAAGCTGTCAACAGTGCGTTGGCGGATGGTGTGCTTGCTGAAACCGCGGCAGACGATCCAGCAGAACTATCTGATTTTGTCACACTAGTCGGTGAAAAGCGACTTGGAACGGGCGAGTGTTCTGCAATCTCACTCGCTAAGAACCGCTCAATTGCCCTTGCCATTGACGATCGCAACGCACGAAAACGTGCCACCAAATTCGCCCCCGGCATACAACTGCATTGCACACAATCGCTTGTCGTTGACCTAATTCAAGCAGAAGTTCTTACGATCGCGGAAGCCGACGCCATCAAGCTTGACTGGGAAACCAACCATTGCTTCAGGCTAAAGATCGCGAGTTTTGGAGATCTGATTTAGTCCCTCTAGTCGATGAACGGGTCGCAGCAGAGGCGTCTTTGGAACTTGCTGCAGCGGGCATGTACTAAAACAGCCGCTTCTCAACCTGGTTACCGTAAACCGTCCACTGGGAGTGCGGAAGCTCTTCGCGGCCATACATCTCCAAGTAGGGGCCGGGACTCACCTTTTCGACAATCGACCTGATCACGCCTGGCTTTCGGCTGTGTTGACCTCGGTGTGACTCGATCCAGCTTTTCATTGTGTTGTCGCGAAAGGTCGTAAGCGCACGGTGAAGTGCGGCTAGCTCTTTGCTTCTCGTTCCTTTTTTCGCTGGTCAGCGATTTCCCAACGATGCTCGGGATTGTCAGCCAGCCAGCGATCTGGAAGCAGTGTTTCTACTGCGACTCCCCGGGGAAGCCCGCTGATGACTGCCCGCATGTACGCCCACGGTTCCACATGGTTCTCTTTGCAACTGGCGATCAGCGACATCAGTCGCGACGCCCGATGCCCCGCTTCGGTGCTTCCAACGAATAGCCAGGCCTTGCGGCCAAGGGCGACGTTTTTCATCGCCCGTTCGGCTCGGTTGTTGTCGATCGATAGCTCGCCGCTTTCGATATAGCGATTCAGCCCTTCCCATTGGTTGCGTGTGTAGGTTGCCGCCTTGCCGATTAAACTCTTCGGCAAGAACTCCTCGTCGTCCAGCCAACGCTTCAGGTCCCTCAGCAGCGGTAGCGCGTGCTGCTCTCGTATCGACCGGAGGATCTCACGATCAGATTCGCTCGCTGCACGCTCCACTTCGTAAAGACGCGCGATCACGCCAAGGACATGATGGGCTCGCGCAGGATCTTGCTCACGCGCCTTGTGCCAGTAGCGACGACAGTGCGCCCAGCAGGATACTTCGGCGATCTTGCCTTGCGATTGCAAGTAGATTCCGTCATAGCCACCGTAAGCATCCGCTTGGAGGTAACCTTCGTAGTTTTTCAAAAATTGTTCTGGCCCGGCCCGCTCTCGCGTCTGCGTGAAGTCATAGACCGTGTATGGGTGTCCGCGATCGCCAAGATACGCCCAGAACCGTGCCATACGTGTACCGCCGATCGCGTGATCGATCAGCTTGACCTGCGTGTCGTCGGTGTGGATCACGCGAGACTGCAGGCAGCGCGACTTCATCAGCTCGTAAAGCGGCTCAACAAGGTCCGATACGGCCGCCAGCCAATCGTAGATCGTGCTGCGGCGGATGTGCACGCCATGACGTGAGAAGATGTCTTCGAGTCGATAACCGGGCAAGTGGTCACCGAATTTGCCGACGACGACTTGGGCAAGAAGGCCTGCGGTGGCCAAGCCCTTGGCGATCGGCTCAGGCGGCTTGGGGGCGGTCAGCAGGGTTGCCTGATCATGCTTTTCCGGGCAAGCGTACACAGCTCGCTTGTGCACGATCACTCGCATCTGCGCCGCAACGTAGTCGAGTTGCTTGCTGATCTCGTACCGAATCACCGGCATCGGTTTGCCATCGATCGGACAGAGACGCTCCTGCTCGGGAAGTTCGTGAAGGACTTCCACGTGTGGCAAGTTGTCGGGAATCATTCGCCGGGAACGACGCTTCTTTCGTCCGCGTCTGGGCTTGGATTCCTCCAGCTCTTCTTCGATCAGCTTCTCAAGCTCACCGATCTCAAAGAGCAGCAGTTGATCGGGATCGATCCGCTCTCGTTGCTTTCCGCGAAGAGCCGCGAGAAGCTCGGCAATTCTGTGCTCCTGCTTTTCAAGCTTCGCTTGCTGCGTGGAGACCGTTTGGGCAAGTTGATCGTTGGAAGAAGCGAGCTTCAACACGAGTTCGCGTAGCTCGTCGATATCGGCAGGCAATTCATCCATGTTCATGCCGTTAATATGACAACCAACCCAATATCGTTCGACCGACGATGAAAAATTCAACGAGTTTTTTTCGGTCGATAGCGTTTGCGGTGCTCGATGCTTCTCAAATCGATTCCACCGAGCAGGAGCGAGAGCTGTTGCGCTGTAATCTCAGCCTTCTCAGGACGTGTATCTTTGCCGACAAGATCGGTTGGAAACTGAAACGTTCCCTTTTCGAGTCGCTTGTACCAAATGGCCAGTCCATCTCGGTCCCAGTACAAGATCTTCAGCCGGTCACGATTTCGATTGCGGAAAACAAACAACTGGCCGCTCAGAGGATCTTGCTCAATGATCGTTGTGACCATGCCAGAGAGACCATCGAAAGAGCGGCGCATGTCTGCCGGTTGCGTGCACAGAAAGATCTTGAAGCCGGTTTGGATCCCGATCATGCCTCCGCCCCTTGAATCTGAGCGAGTGTCTCCAAGACGGGTCGCAACGATTCGATTTGGTTGTCGACACGGAGAACGGCTCCGCAAGGGAAGTCGACGCAAACTTGGCTGTTTGGCTTGACGACAACAGGAACAAACAGATCGACGGGCGACGCCTTGAGCTTCCGTCGCCAAACATAGAACGAGTTGACGCTGACATGGATCTGTTGGCAAAACTCGGCAACCGTCAGTTCACTGGATTCGAACTGCTCCATCCACGCAGCCCACTGAGGGGCAGAAAATCGTTTTCGCATCGGACCTCCTCCAAGGAAATCCAATAAACTAGTTCTGCCGTCAACATGGACTTCACCGTGCGCTTACAAAGGTCAGCGCGCCCCGCACACCCAGCAGCAGGAATTCGTGGGACACGCGCCAATAATTCCCCATGCCGATATCTGGCTTCGTCCACACAAAGCACGATTTGAACTTAAATCCCCAGGATTCGATCACGTCAAACGACTCACGCAAGAAGGCGTTCGTCGTCCACAGATGCAAATGGGCATTTTCGGCGACAATCTCTCTGACCGGCTCGGCGCATATTTCGTCCACGGTCATTGTCTGGTAGTGATTCTCTGCCGCGCCACGTGAACTGGTGTTGTCGTATGCCCAGGGAGGATCGGCATAGATCGTCGAGAATCGATGTCCCGATTTCACCAGCGTTTGCAACTCGCTGACGTTCGTTCCCACGCTCGCAGTTGGCTGTTGTCTATCGTTGTCGGAGGATTCGGCAACCGGAAACAGAACCAATTGCTTCGCAGCCGTTTCGTCCTTGCACACTTTCGAGTGAAGCAACTCCATGAGCTCGGATAGCGCGGCCTCGATGTCAGCTTCGCTGTCCATCAGCATGAGCTTATTGAACTCAAGCACCGTGCCGATGGGCAATGGCGGCTGCATCGTCTCTTGAAGCCCTTTCACCGGGACTGGGCATTCATATTGACGCTTCCATTCGATTGCAAATGCCGTTCGCAGCGATTCAATGTCATCAACTCGGTCGCTCACAAGGTCGTCGCGAAACGAAACGGCTGCTTGCAACATCGCGCCACGGCGTCCGCATGGCAGGTCCAATATCAGGTGAGTTAGATCCATCATCGAATGCTCTTGAATACTATGTGGTCGACACAGATGTCATCAGTTCCCGTCATCTGGGATCGTTTTGCCGATCCCGACTTTGATCACATTGCCTGAACCAAGGAGGAATCTCTTGCGTCGTTGAATGAACGCAATCCGAGCATCTCGGGCAGTCTGCCGTTTGCTTGATGCTGAAGAATTTCGCATCGCAAGAATCGCAAACGAAGTACCACCGGTGCAGCTCTTGTTCGCTCCTTGAATCCGGCTCGCTCATATGGGCAGCAACCCTTCGTTTTCGATTCGCTCCAACTCTTCGCGGGAAATCATCCACTCTTTGCTTAACCCACGACCTGTCCCTCGCTTTTCGGCCCACACTCGACCGTGGCGGCACCATTCCCGAACGGTGAACTCAGCTCGATTCAGGATCTGAGCGACCTCAGCTGTTGAGTAATATTCCTTCGTTCTCTTCTGCTCGATGAGCGACTCAAGCAGACGTTCAATCCGCTCAAGTCGCATTGCTACTTCTCCGTCTGCCATACTTATTTCCTCTTCCTGCTGGAACACTTGTTTACTCAGCATCATCACCGTGGACGAAAATCCACGTGTGAGCCAAGTCGACGACCTTTGCCAAGAGCGGAAGGTCGTCACGACCAAACTGCGCTGATTCTTTCCATACATCACCGTTCTTGAATAAACGGCAGACAGTGACGTTGTGTCGCTGACCCGACTTTGTCTGGTTTCTCCAGATCACGGCTTTGACCAACCCAAACCGGATCTCATGCATCGGTTTCTTCATTGCTCTTTTCCTCTACTTCAATGTTGTCGCTCTCGATATCCGTGCTGTAGATAGTCCAGCCGCTGACTTTGTTTCGCCCAAAAAGTTCCAGATATGGCCCTGGACTGACCCGCTCAATGATCTTGCGTACCCGCTCTGGAGCCCGACCATCGGATTCGCGCACCGCACGCATCCAACTGTTGAGCGTGGTTTCGGCAAACGGAAGTTCGCCGCGGATTCCTAACAGCAGGAACTCGTGGGCTTCAATCCAGTAGTCCGTTGACTGCCCATCGGGATTTAGACAAATCAAGCACGCCTGATATGAAAAACCCCAACTCTCCAAGACTTGCTTGGCTTCGCTGAAAGTCGCATTAGTTGCCCAGATATGGAGGTGGGCGTTGTCTTCTGCCACTGTTGGAATCGGCAGTTCACCAAGCGAACGCACCAGACCGTCGTTGCCTTCCCCATCACCTGACCACGGTGGGTCGACATAGATGCAGGAGAATTTGTTGTCACCAGTCAACTGCTCGACATTGTTGATCACCACACAATTGGTGATATCAGCCTCAACACCGTTTACGCTGCGATTCTTCTTTTTTGACCTAATCTTGCGTGCAATTCGCACGAGCCCCGCCGTTGTCACCTCGCCACAATCAGCACGCGTCGTATCGACGTATCGTTCAAACTCTTTTTCCGGAACGATGGCTGTCAGTTGCCACCGCGAGGATTGATCTTTTGTTACACCGATGTCACTTAACGTGACACGGTGCGAAGCGGACTCATCGCTACGGTCACCACCGTGTAACTTCAGTTTTCCCAACAGCTTCCCAGCTCGTCGCTCTGCGCGAAGTTTGACCTCCGCTGCATAGTTCTGAATCTCCAGTCCCATTCCTGCCGCCTGCGCGTACTTGCGCGCCGCCTCGGCTTTATCACGAATGTCTTTTAGCTCATTAAGCGAGCGAGCCTCGGAGATTGCCTGGTGGGCTTGCGAAAGCAGTGCCAACGATCTGCTGACTTCTGCTTCCTCACAATCCTCAGTCCCTTCCTGCTGCTCCCCAGAAGTTACCTCCACCACCGTTTCATCGGTCGGTACAGAAGATTCCTCAACGGGAGCCGGTGCAGAATCCTCCGGCTTGTTGAACCAACTCACAATCATGTTCTCCATCTACTTACGGAACGCTTCGAAGTTAATAACGAAGCGACAAGAGTAGTGGAGGAAAGCCGTTTCTCGATGAAAGTCACACTCGAAACGGCACTAGCCCTTGCAAGTGTAAATGCGATTTAGCAACGCTATGCTTTGCGCAGAAGTTCGCAGCAAAGTGACACCTTGTACTGACACCTTGCCTCGATTCAAAGCATCCGTTTCAAACGCTCAGTTCAGCTTTACTGCAAAAATGTTTGACATTTTGTCACAAGCTGCAGAAATCACTCGGGGCGCCGAAGCGAGCAAGCATCATGCCAGCCTACGACTGTCATGCTGCTTGCTGTTTTCGCTCCGACTTCCGGCGATCGCTCCAGCCTGCGGCAGTGATTTCTCCCATTGGTGGTTCTCGCCGTACCATCGTCCATTGGCTTGCATTTCCTTCCTCGATCCAAATTCCTGCCAACAAGGTCGCTCGCAGCACCGGGCTTTCGCCCGGCACCTCTCGCGTTGCCTGGATTTGTCTTGTTTTCGCTCCGAGTACGCCTTCATCGGTGAGTGAAAGGCCTACTCGGCACAAAAACATGCCGCAGGGGCCACTGATTAAACGCGGGCAGTACCGCGCCCGTTAGCAGGAGAGACAACGATGAAAATAAAACGAAAACCAACTATGCCTTACAGCCTGTTTCCACTCGGTAACCTCTATTCGACACGAGGTATCAATGAATCGCTCGACCGCCAAGAGATGTTTGCAATGGTCGCACGTCACGCCTGCGGAGACTGGGGAATCTGTTGCCAAGAAGACAAATTAGCCAATCAACAGGCGCTCAAGACGGGAGCCCGTTTGCTCTCCGTCTATCGAAGCAAAAGCGGAGATAAGATTTGGATCATCACCGAAGCCGACCGCAGTGCAACGACCGTTCTGTATCCCTCTGAGTATTAACCCCAAAATTAGCCAATCAAACGAAAGGATTCGAGACATGAACCTAAAACACATTCGAGACAACCTCAGCGTGCTACCCTCGGGCGCGCACCCCTATGAAACAGAAACCTTTGTTGGGGCGCAAAGCAACGTGGAGGTCCAGCAAGATGAGCCAGGACAGCTGGGAAACGAGGTGCGTCACCCGGTTCGCATCTTTAGCGTTGGTATGGTCATCACGCGAATCTGGTACGATTCCAACGACCATCCACAAAACGCTTGGAGAGTGGATCAACGCCGTATGGGCCTTGGTGAATGGGGAGCAACAGTCTACCAGCTACTGAGCACTGATGATCTTGGCGACGCATTGCGGGGACTGCGACTTGCTCGCCGCTGGATCAGGAAACGAGACCGCCGCATTGTGTGGCTGCGACTGCTTTCATAAAGACTATCACTCAGAAACGTGCGGAGCGATTGCTCCGCACCCTTTTGGCAGTCTAACAACACCACGCCGAAACTCTCGGTGCTGACTTCAGACCAAGAATTTCCGATTAGGATGGTTGCTAAATCGCGCGCCGCTGTACGCGGCTTAGCCTGAACGGCTTTGCGCGTGACCGGCTTGGGCCGGTGCACGCTTGCGACCTGTACGGTCGCTTGGGCTCGCTTGGCCGCTCGCCCCAGTTTGACCCGACTGGGGTCGGGTGCAAACTGTTAACGGCCTGCGCTGTACGCTCCGGCCTTTTTACGCGGGCTGAACGCCCGCGTGGGGCGCCGCTGGCGCGACGCCCTAGTCCATGGATGGCACCGCGGTTTAACGTGGCACGTGCCTGTCAACATGCCTCGTGCAGACGCGGATGCCCAACGAATTGTTGGGTCAATCGACTACATGTCATTCAAGGTGTCACCTATGGGTATGTTCTAACACGTTGTGCGTTGAATACTGTGATGCGTTCACTCCCCCGGCTTCTTCACTGACCAAGGCGCAACGATTGCATGAGGCTTACTGACCGTGATAGTGAAATCGTCTCAACGCTTGCTGCCCGAGTGCGGCTGTTTACACTCAATCAGATCGCACGAACTTGGTGGGCCTCTAGCAAACACTCACACGACCAGGCACGCAAACGCCTCAAGCAACTTGAAGACGAACTGTTGCTCAGAAGGATTCGCCTTACTGTAGTCGAGCTGCACGAACTTTCATCGCCCATCGTTACCTGGGCACCTGGTCAGGACCAACCCAATCTGGGCTCTGCGGCGTGGAAAATGCAAAGTCGTTGGCACGCCACGCCGCGTCCTGTCTCGGCCTACATCGCGACCAAGGCGGCTGCAAAACAATTCGGTGGTGCTGCCACAGGAAGACTCAAGCACCACTACCAAGCAACGCACGACATCGGGGTTGCCGAAATGTACTTGCAGCTAAGGAAATCTCGCGCCGATCTGATACAATATTGGGTTGGCGAAGATATCCTCGCTCCCCATCGCCGCAGGCAGAAACTACCTGATGCCGTCATCGCATCGCTGCCGGGTGCCACTCCTCAGCTTGTCCTGGAATTCGGTGGAGCGTATGACAAGGCACGTCTGCTGGCTTTTCACCAGGAGTGCAGTGCAAACGCCCTGCCCTACGAAATTTGGTGAGAAAGTGAGCAAGACTCGGCTAAGCGATCGAGATTATGAAATCCTCGACCACATCAAACGCTACCGCATGACCACGCGGGATGTTCTGCAAAAACTCTTCTTTGCGGACTCGGACATCAGTGCCGTTAGCAAGGTCACATCGCGTTTGATCCAGATGAACGTGTTGCAGAAATACGCTCTCGATGCCGATCGCGTCTACTTCGGTCTTGGCGAGGTAGCTGCCAAACTCCACGGCCTATCAGCTTCAAAAGCCTCTGCCCATGGACCGCAAGCCTTGATCGATAACTATGCGGCTTTGCAGTTCTGCTGCAACGGAGCTGTGCCCAGAGAACGCTTGCTTGTCAGCGAGCTAAAGCAATACATCGGTGGTATCCGAGGAAAGAAGCTCCGCCCAGGGATGTTCTACATCGACTATCAAGGTGGCCAATCTCGTCTAGCGGCGATGCGAGTTGATCACGGCAGCTCCCCCGCACACCTCCTTCGTCGTTCACGCGAATACTTGGAGCGGGTAGTTGCAAATCCGGGAATTGCTTCGCTGATACACCAGAAGAGTTTTATGCTGACAATTCTCACCGCGTTTGATGATAAGAAGACGCAAATCGAAGATTGCATCTCCCGCCAAGAATGGAAGGTCTTTTTTCGAGTAGAAGTGGTCAAAGGACTTCGCCCTTTGTTGACAGCCTCCGCACAGAAAGGCCAACTTCCGGGGGCAGAATTCTAAATGCTCTATGATCAATTCAAGAGACTCATAGATCGAGTCCCTGGGCTCCCGCAGAGTTTGCGACAATCCTTTGAAAACCCAGTGCAGGTCGAGCGTTTGCCTGACACATCGGGAATTCAAACCGAGTTTCCTGCATACTCGGAATCACGTGCTGCGGCCAAAAAGACCATTCGCAGAACGCTGATTGTCGCTGTTTTTATTTGCCTACTTCGAAGCATCCCCGAACACTTTCTACCAATTCCCTGGGCATACGATCTTTACGGAGTGCTGGCATGCCTTGCTGCATTCACAGTGACCGCCACTCTGATTGGTTGGCCATCAAAGTGGTGGCACTATCCGCTCTACTTCGTAGCTCTGCCGGCGCTACTGCTCTACATCCTCTACTTGAGATCGCTGTTTGCACTCCTTCTGCTGGCATCGGCGTTTACGGCTATTGTCGCCGATCGTTTTACCAAACTGACGCTTTACTTAGGAACAACGACGCCTTTTCCTAGGGATCGCGCCCGCTTTGTACGTTCAAAATGGCCAAGCCGACTGTTTAGCCTGAACACCATTCGCGGCATGGAGTTCTATGGGCTCATTGTATTGGTCTTAGTCGCTGCGCCCTTTATCGTTGATGGCTTGGATACCGCGGCAAATCCAGAGGGCGGATCGCTTCATTTTGCAGCCTCGCTGGCAACTCTTGGTGTCATCGTTCTGCTTCCCGTTGCCGTGGAATTACTGGCGGCAGTTTTCTACGGTCGCCGTCCGCTACGGGTCACACTTGCTTGGCGGGCCTTTAAGCGAAGCTTTGTCGACTGGAATTGTTACAACAGCCGCGAGGTTGCTGCGCCAGGAATCCTTCGCTCACCGGTAGGTCATGCCACGTCTCGTAGAAAGATGTTGCTTGGTGTCATCTATCTCTGGGCGGCAGCATTGATTCCCTTGGTGAGCTATCGCCATGCCATGCACGAAAGACTGGCCTACGCGCGCACCAGTGCATCGGTGAAACAGCGGACCGATGATGAGCAAGCGCGACAAGCACAGGAGAAAAGACTCAGAGAGTTCATCCGCCCACCGGACTTTGCTAGTAGGCAAGCCGAGTTTAAAAAGCAATTAGCCTTAGAGAGAGAGTTTGATTCGTGGTCCGGCGATTTGGACGCAATTCCAACACTTGCCCACGACCTCGAACCGTTCCAGCTAAAACTTCTTGAGCGATTACCCCAAGAGAATCGCCGCCAGCAAGTTCGCGAGATGCTTGGTCTTATCGACGCACCTCTTCGCGTCCCCATGTCGACACAGCCGCACGATCCAGCACCGGAAGAACAGGTAGCAAAGAGTGCTGCGCAAGATCGACCAATTTTTCTGCTGTTCTCCAAAATCGAGCATCCTTATGAGAATGATGTCACTAATTTTGGAAAGCCACAGGCTCGTGAGGGATTTGTCTTTGCACAAATCTTTCTCATCCTCGGCCTGGAGCAGGCCATCATGTTGTTGCTCGCGTTTAGCTTTCCAATTGCGTTTCTCTACGCTGCAAGCGTTCGTGTGGCAGCCAACTTGCGAGAACAATTGGAAGCCCACCCCGACACCATTCTCTCATTTGGGAATTGGAACCGCCTGGTCGACGACGTTGTTAAATCCGGGGACGAGACAGAACAGAAGAGTTTGCTGCTAGGCACAAACGTTTCCGATGGTTCGCCAATCATGGTGCCCCGTTCCGTATTTGAAGAACATGCCCACATCCTTGGTGACTCCGGGTCTGGGAAAACTTCGCTTGGGATATCCTTGATTCTCAATCAGCTGATTCGCCAACAGGATTGTTCCATCGTTGTCATCGATCTTAAGGGAGATGACTCTGCGCTGTTCTCCGGCACAAGAATGGACGCCGAATCAGCCGGTAAACCATTTCGTTGGTTCACCAATGAACTTGGCAAAAGCTCCTACGCCTTCAATCCCTTCACTCAGGAGTACTTCGACGGCCTTTCCCTTTACCAAAAGACTGACGTCATCACTGCCGCCTTGGGTTTGCAGTACGGGACGGATTATGGCCGAGGCTTCTACGCTGATGCGAATGCCGACTACCTCTATCGCACCTTGCAGGCTCATCGACACATTCGCTCCTTCAAACAGCTTGCCGAGATTCTGCCCACCGGCATCGACGTACCTTATGCTGCCGAAGTCCGCAAGAATGCAAGTCACCTGGTCAGTATTTCACAGCGGCTTGCCTCAACAGAGGCACTCAATGTGATCGACAACGACGAGTATCCAAAATCCGTGATCGATCATCAAATCGATTTTGCAGACGTTTTTCGCAGACCGCAGGTCATCTACTTACAGCTTCCATCCTCACTTGGCACCGCCTCCTCTGCCGAGATCGCTCGGATTGCACTCTATTCCATGATCGGCTCTGCCAGACAAACCCCCGATGCAAAACGTGTTCAGACCTTTGTCTTCATCGACGAGTTTCAGCGACTTGTCGCAAACAATCTCGAACTGCTCATGCAGACCGCCCGCAGCATGAAGATGGGACTTATCCTGGCCAACCAATCAATCTATGACCTAAAAAAGCCGGGCATCGATCTCATGCCAACGGTTCGCACCAATACTCGCTACAAGCAAGTTTTTGCGGCTTCCAACATCGAAGACTTGCGTGAACTAGTCGAAGTTTCCGGGGAAGCACTCGTGCATACCCGTTCTTACGGTCAAAAAGTGGGAATGGCCGGCCCATTTGGTGGCGGCATTCTGAACCTCAATCAAAGTGAGTCGACCACACCGCGATTGCGCACCAATGATGTCCTATTGGCAACCGATGCGGAGGACCAAAGCATCGTCCAGATACGGCGTGGTGCTGGCTATGCTCAATACGGTGGTTTCCCTTTTATCATGCGTTCCAAATTCCATATTTCAGCAGACGAATACAGCCACCGAAAAGAGCAATCCTGGCCCGAGCCCAGCGATGAAACCGTGGTTGGAACAGAAGTCGAACTCTCAAGTCCCCTCGACCAATTTGATCCGGTCAAACCACTGCCAGACTCTCCTCCCGATTCTCCGGCAAGCTCCAGCGGAGCCAAGGAAATCACCGAAGACCAATTCAAGTCGGCAAAACCCACCAGCACAAAACGTAAGAAGAAGCAAACCAAAAAACCTCCCCGTTCCTCTAACTGAATTCACACCACTGACGCCATGAATCAGCAGACCGACCCCGCCCCTGCTCGAAACCCCGATGAATCACGCCTCGACCTCGGGCGCCTGCTTCCTATTGGTGCGCTTGTACTTGTTGTTGGTTTCGGCGGATTTGCCTATCTCAAGTCTCTGCAAGAAGCTGAAAATGCTGAGTCAAGACTCGCCGAGCAAACCAACCAGAACATGGAGTTGCAAAAGCAGATGGCGAATTTGCAGACCGTAATGGAGGATCTCAGGACCGCAAAGGTTTATGAAGAACAAGAAAAATCCATCTCGCAGGTCAACTCCATGGCAGTGATCGAACAGGGCGAATTGGTCTCCGCACAGATCGACTTGCTTAGCCAAAAGCAGTCAGCTCTTTCGAAACGCATCTCTGAACTCGAAAAAGGCGATGTGGGGCGCAAAATTGCTGCCAGCCCCAAGCTTGTCGCAGAGTACAACGCCGCGTTGGATGTGACCTTGCCCGGCCCAACGATATGCTCAAGCCTTTCATCGCGATTGGATCGGCTTATGATTGCCCCCGCAAAGGCCATTGATGAAAAAGTCGGCGGATATGTGCCCTCAGGTGCTCTGCAATCCTCACTGGCATCCATTGAATCGCAAGTCTCAGATGCGTTGGCGGCGCTAGACCGCGTCACTTCCGATATTGAAGCCATCGTGCAGCAGGCACAAAGCCTTCAACCAAATGAAAGCCAGACGCTTGCACAAGCCATCAGCATTCTCTCCCAAGCTCAAGATGCCAAGCGTCGTGAGTTGGTGAGCGGGCAAGTCGAACAGGCGAAGAAAGAAGCGGCAGAAAAACTTGCTGCTCAAGAAGCAGAGAATCGCGCAAAGATTGCCGAAGCCGAACGAAAGGCCGCAGAAATGGTCGGTGATGAGACTGCAGCCAAAATTCTGGCCGATGCCAAATCCATCAAAGCTGAGATCGATGCGGCCAAGGCTGTACGGGCTGCGGCAGAAGCTAAGGCCCAGCTCGTTCGTGAATACAATCGCGAATTGCCGCAGGTCAAACAATACCTGCAGGCTTTTCTTGCTGACGGACGTAAACTTCGCACCGCCGGCAGTGGCCCCGCCTCATTGAGTTACCTGGTGGGCAAAGGTGCATTGACGCCCAGCAACACCGGGCTTGAAGAACTGCTCTCCTTGGGCTCCTACTACAACGACCGCCCACGGGGGGCACTGCCCGAGTTCTTTTATTTCAACTCCGTCAATGTCACTGGGAAGAACGACAAAATCGCCGCCATCGAGAAAGCCCAGCAATTCCTGATCAAATTCGGTGAACTAATGGTCGAAAATGGCACACTTGCCAAGTGACGTTTGCCAAAGCGACGCTTACAATAGAGCACACCTCCCCCTCCGCCGGGAGAACAATAAGGCGGACTGTCCCCTCCCACCGGGCAGTAACAATATAAGGTGGGATTTTTTATGCGCTGACCAAGTTCGCAGACGCCGACCTTGCTCAGGGCAGTGGTCCGCAACATGGTACTCAACTTGGCTCAGCCGCCTGGGCAAACAGGGCGATTTGTATGATCCAATTTGAGAGCCATGTCGCTCGACAGCAGAATGAGGCTTCGCTGTGCGGCCGTTGACAGACAAGCTGCAACCGCCGACACATCTTCGCCCTCAATGGTCAACTGGTTGTTCCGTCAGCAACACCTGCGAAAAGCCCGCTCAGAGAATCCGAGCAACAAAGCCAACGGCTTGCGTGCAGCTACATACAGCCCTTCATCGCTCATGCCGGCTTCGCCATCTTTCACCGTGCGGGGCCACAGGTCGCGGGGCGAGCCCCGACGGATGAAAGACGACGAAGCCAACGCGACCAATTTAAATCACCAAGTTCTTTCGGATGACTTTGCCCGGTCACTGTGTTAATGGATCGAAGATTACAGCACGAAACTGGGTAGAGTGATTCAGATCTCATGATTCAGGTACAGGCCTGACTCATGAGGTCGGTGGTCTAAAAGGTTTTTAACGCTACTGAGTAATTCATCTCAGCCACTCCGCTTTCTTCTTCAGCTTGGTTGGGATCTGGACTGTCTCTGCGATCGAGGCGGCCCGGATCCTGACCAACGTTTGGGAGGGTGTTTTTTGACACGAAAGCAAGAGTGACTGCCATGGCTACGCTCACAAGAGCACACCAGGAATTGTTTCGCAGGTCGCCCGATGAGTGCTTTGATTCATTCGATGCACTGTATCGGCGATGCAAACAGGATCGCGAACAAAGCACAGATCGCTGGCTTCGGCCGGAAGAGCTTGTTTTGACGCATGATCTAACGTTCTGTCTTGGCGATGCCCCGGATTTTCAGCTCAATGACTGGTCGTTCTCCCAGCTCTGCCGCATGGCCGGCGTGAGCAAGGACACGATCAATCGATTGACTCCCAAGACAGCAAGCAAGGCTCTTAGTGAGACACTGCCAAGCACTGAAAAGCCGCTTCAGTTTCTCACCAGTGATGAGCAAATCCGATCGGTCCACGGTGTTTCCTACACTCGGCTGTGGAACACGGAATTGCTTGACGTTGTCCAGGAGTTTGCATCGGACTTCACTCCGCCGCAAACCGCGATGGATGGCGTCAGCACCGGGCTCTACTGTGGCGAACAAGACATGTTTGCATTCATGATCGACCCAACCGGTTGGGCGGAAATCGACGGTGAAGCGTTCGCGCCTGGTTTCTTCCTCTGGAATTCAGAAGTTGGACGCCGCACTCTCGGCATTCAAACGTTCTGGTTCCAACGGATTTGCCAGAACCACATCGTCTGGGATGCGACAGAGGTCGTTGAGTTTACGCGTAAGCACACTGCAAATGTGCGTAAAGGGCTTGATGAAATCCGCTCCATTATCGAGCGGCTTGTCGCAAAACGCGATGAACGTCGCGACGGCTTTGTACAAGTGATGCAAAATGCGATGACCGAAAAACTCGGCGACGATGCCGAGGAGGCAACCAAGCAACTTGCCAAACACGGTATTCCTCGCAATCTGATCAAGGAAGCTCTTAAGGATGCCCAGAATGCAGGAGCATTTACCATCTATTCGCTGGTTGATGCGCTCACGCGGCGATCGCAAGAAATTCAACTAGCCGGCACACGTACCGAGCTGGACGCCAAGATCGGTCAACTCTTGAGTCTGGCAGTGTAAACGCCGGCGCGCAAATCCTGTTTTGTTTCTTTACTCGTTTGGAGGAATCTGCCCATGGCGTCAAAGCCAAAAGTTCGACCTGTTCACGAGGTGCGTTTGGGACGCATCAAAGCAGCCATCTGGGAAAACGAAACCCAGAACGGCACACGGCACAACGTGACAGTGACCAGGATCTACAAGGATGGCGAGCAATGGAAGGATTCAACGTCTTTTGGAAGAGACGATCTTCCGCTTGTTGCCAAAGTCGCAGATCAAGCGCATAGCTGGATCTTCGAGCAGGCAACCAATTCGGGCGAATAAACTAATTGTCGCTCGACCATGGCAAATGAACCGAGAGGTTCAGAGTACGGAGGTTTTCAATTGTTTTCGGACTACCGAGGACCTCTTAATTTCAAATTGCTCAAAAATTCTTCCCAGCAACCCTTCACCATCGACTCATTCGACTAAAATGAACTTTGCTCCCAAGCGGGAGCTCACACCGTTCATTGGCAATTAACCGAATTTCTATGCCGCAGCCTGGGCTTTGTAACGGGCTATGGACGATTCCACATCCGCATCACCGCGGTCGCGTTGGGTCTGTTTCGCAATTCTTGCTTAGAGCTTTTTGGTTTTAAGGAGGAAGGACGTAATAGAAAAAGCCGGTATCCACCTTTCTCTGGAAGTTGTACGGCAACTTCCGGGAGATACCGGCCACCATTTGAGGTTCAATCAAATGAACTACTCAAAAAAACACGATCGTGCGGTAATGTCAACTGTGTATCACTTTCATCCACACTTCATGGGGCTTCACTACTTTGGTGTTCAGCCTCGGTGGCCCTTTGACTATGAGCCGGTGGCTCAAGTCTTGGAAATCGATCTTGAGGAGGTCTTTCGGCTGACTCAAGGTATCGAACTTTCCAGGGACGACGAAGTGCGCGTGGAATGGTTGGACTTGCTCCGACCAAACCGCTCAACCTCGATCGGCGATGTCGTCGTGGTTGATAACGGTAACGTGGTACAAACTTGGCGCTGCACAGGTGACTGTTGGGAGCTACTGAGCCCCGACCTCGACGGATAGAATCGCCGACAACCAGCCCTGTCTACACCTCGTGTGTAGGCAGGGCCTTTTTTTGGCGGCCCTATTACGAGCAATGAACATCTCAACTAGATTCTGTCGAGAAAAGCTCCAGCATCCAGTTTGGTATTGATAGTTCAAGAGGACCGTATCTTTGCATCTGAATCAAAGTGTCACTCTGAACAACTCCGATTGTCGAAGAGTCGCTGTTTACCGAAGACGCAATCTTTCCCAGCCACTCAAAATCACTCGCGTAGACATTTGCGTTTCCATCGCTATCTGACATAACTCTCACGGGAAGACCGACTTCGACTTCCCAATCTTCGGAAAGCTCAAACTGAACTTGCTCAACTTGTCGTGACCAAGTTTTGGAATCCTGTTCATTGCTTGCCAAAAACTTTCGCCAAATTTTTCGCTCGTTTTCTGAGAACTCCAGTGGCTCTGACTCTGTAGATGACTCAAGCCACAGCAGCATCGAATCTCGCGTAGTGAACTGAAGGTCCAACTCGTTGACGATACGAACGGCAAGTAATCGGCTTTCCATTCCCGCTTCAAGCATTCTTGCAGCAGCCATTGCAGGCACGCCATAGGTAAGGCAAATCGCAACGTATGTTTGCCGTTCATCACTGGCGTCATCTTCTTCTAATGCTGGATTCTCATTTAATGCAGCAAGGACAATTCGAACTGCCTCAATGGCCCAAACAAGTCGAAACACTAAGCCTTCCTGCACAAATGCGATTCCAGATGAATCAGTGACACCTGCAAGCGGCTCTCCGCTGATCCACGTTATTAGAATCGATTGCCACTCACTTTCACTCCAGTCATCGCTTAGTGTCGAGGGTTGGAAAGGGTAAACATCAAACAGTTTGCTTGCCAAGTCGCAACACCCTTTAGCCAACGCCGAAGGCTCATTGTTTTCGATTGCAGCGGCGCAGATCTCAAGCAAATCGTCTAGGCTCTTGGCGTTTTCAGAAATATACAAGCCAGCCTTCGTGCCTACACTCGCCGCGAAAAAACCTTTCCTTTGCACATTGCTAGTTTGCCTCCAAATATGTCTCGCCCGACCGTGCAAAAGTGCCGTTTGTTTCTCTTTTTCTAGGCCCATCACAGCGAGTCGTCGCTCCCAATAGGAGCTTTTAAGCGCTTCATCCAGTAGACCGGCGACATCGTCAGTATCGCAATTCAAGTCTTCCAGTAACGCAAGTACCCCTGCGTCTAACTCGGCCAATACCACCCCGAGAATTTTTGCCTCCTCATCCTCCGTTTGCGTTAGCTCATCTACCGATGGCTGTTGATTGAGCACGTATTCGGCGAGACTGTCACCTTCGATTCCGAAACGATCTGTCAACAGGTAAAGACAGAGCTTAATCAACAAGTACAAGCCGCTTTCCATGTGTCGGCTGTGAGCTTCGTTGACGAGCTTGTAGAACCCTCTAATTCGGTTCTGTTGTCGCAACAATCTGACAGTCTTGTTTTTGGTTTTGTCCTCCCAGACAGGAAGCACGTAGATCCCGTCCAAATCCACATACGCCCGCCCAACTCTTCCTACAACGTTCGCAAATTCTTTCGCTGGCAAGGTTTTTCCGTGACGAGCCAGCGAGTTGAATATGAGAACGCTGAACGAAAGGTCAACGCCCTGGGCAAGTGTTGGAGAGGAAATAGCAACGCTTATCACCTTGCGGCGAAGTAACCGTTCAAGCTCTCCCAAGAAAGGTCTCGGCAATTGCCCGTGATGAACAGCAATCCCTACTTTAAGTGCCTGCATCGCTGGGTGGTCCTCACCTAGCCATTCTGCCCCAATTCGCAAAGCCGTTTCAATTTCCGAATGGGCCTTTTCAGTTGTCAACGGACTGGCATGCCCTTGCTTTACTGCCAACAGGTAGGAGCTCGCAACACTTTCCACTGACCGTTTCTCGGGGCAATAGAGAAGAACCGAATGCCCTTCAGCATGAAATCGACCAATGGTCGCAACCAATAATTCACGCCGGTTCTGAGGGAAGGAGTTTTTCCGCTTACCCTTAGGAGGCTCCGGTTCGATAAATCGGTGCACAAATACTTCTTCACCTAGGACACGGTACTCCAGTCTTGCAGAAGATGTTTGCCATTCCAAAGTTGCTGAGCGTTGCCGTGTAGGACGCCATTTTGAACGAATTGCATCACCCGGTCGGTCAGCTCGAATCCATGCCGTAAAGGAATCGAACGGATCACCTTCCGTAAATATTGCCGAAAGACAAACGATGCGACGATCGCCAGCGTCCGACCTTCGTAGCAATCGTTGCACGAGAACTTCATAGCGAATCTCTCGTTCGTTGAGACCAATCATGTGACCTTCGTCAAGTACGATCAAGGCAATATCGTCTATTACATCTGGAGACTGCCTTACCGCGAAATCTAGCTTTTCGGGAGTTGCGACCACAATGTCTGCTGACTGCAGTGTGTCAACATCTGATGCACCTACCCCGCTTGCGCCATAAACACTAGTTACGGAAAACCCAAGCGGCCGAAACGTTCGTCCAAGAGCCACTTCCACTTGCGCTGACAGTGCTCGCAACGGAGTGACGTAAACGACCCGACGCCCATTAGCCAGACATTTCAGAATACAAAGTTCCGCAATTCTCGTTTTCCCACTACTTGTTGGAAGCGCTACAACAAGGCTGTCCGACTCGTCTGTAACTCTCGTCGCCGCCGTGAGTTGAGATGGCCAAAGGTCAATCTCGGCGACATCTCGTTGGCTCAAAATATCGATAAAGTTCTTCCGGAGTTCTCGCCATCGATCATCTCCATCTGGGCCAATCGGCAATCGCATGTGTAGACTTCGGTCCCAAAGATCATCGATCAAGTGCCGAGCCAGTATGCTGCTCCAAAAAAGGGGTACATGCAGCAGCTTTTCAGACGCTTCGATACACTCATCAAGCGAGGAAATTGCAGACTCAACAAATTGACTATCTCCAGTGCGAATCGCAAACTCAAACTCGGCGATTGCTTGGTGGAATACTCTTGCAACGACAATCCGAGAGGCATCTGATGTCAAGAATTCGCTGTCATTTTCGAGCGCATCGAGCACTCCGTCGTCACTATGTTCCTCACTTGACAGCCAGTTCAAACAAAGTGTTTCTAACTCCCCTAATTGCCGCTGCATAAGAGCAACTAACAATCGCTCTACACTCGACAGATTGAGTCTTTCTCTTTCTTCTGCCAGTAACGAAAATGACCTGGCAGCAAAATGGCCAAGATGAAAAGAAGCACCAGCAACTGTCAAATGAAACCCACGATCCGTATCGCGAACGCCGCGCCGAACTGCAGCTTCTATGGACTCGGCTGCCACTCGAAAACTGTCGTCGAGAATCTGGGCGTCGCGATCAATAGATCGCAATCGCAGTGCACATGCGAGCACAGAATAGCCGTGATCAAGTAAATCGACTGTGAGATCTGCAGAAAAATTTGGGCTGTCGGGTGGCAATTCCCCGTTTGACCAAACCATTCCACGAGCCAGCCCCCGGGACAGGAGTTTTCCCCGAGTACCGCTTTGAATAAGGTCATTAAGCCGACTCGTTAACTCTTCAGCTGACTCCATCTTTCTCTGGCTCGATTAGGCTAAGGCATGAATCGAAAACGTCCTTGATGAATGCACCGTGCCTTGAAACGCGACATCCACACAGCGACAACGGAATACCATCCTGAACGCACTCAGTGTGGCTCTCCAGGAAGCGTGTCGGATCGTTCCCCGAAAGAGTGAAAACCAAATGGCGAATATCTCGAGCCCTAATTGTGTCTCGCTGAAGACGTGCAATCAGCTCTGCCTCTGTATCACGATTCTCCTTGCGGAGGATGTATTCGAGGAAACCCAGCGTTCCTGGATTTGGCCGACCACGGTATTTCGCCAAACCGTCGCGAGCTTCTCTAATTACCGATGGAGACAGTTTTGCGCGACTCTTTGCTTCAACCTTTAGCACCTTGACTTTTGATTTCGCCTGTCGGAATCCAAGCACATCGTCACCACGCATGGCTAGGTTACGATCGTCTTTGTAGCGAAGCCGTTTTACAAAAGCCGAGAACTTGGTTTTCTGGTTGACGAATTCGGTTGCCAATATTTCCCCCATGTCTCCTGAGCGTTGCTTCACGCCCTCTGGTAAGCGGTTGCGCACGAAGGCGGCGGATTTGGTAAATCCCCCCATCTTTTCAATGATCTCGAGGTCAACCAAATGATCTGCCACAGTCTCGACAATGGAGCTCATCACCAACTCTCGGCCTCCGTCACGCTCATGCAACACCAGCACCTGGTCGGAATTAGATTCCTCTGTCTGAAACCATTTATTGAAGAGGTTATTGCTCAAGTTTCCATGCCCCGATTTTCGCGTTGTCTCGATCTCCCATTTCAGTAGCACATAGCGTTCAAACATCAGCTCGAAGAATACCAAGAACATTAAAGGTAAACAGCATACAAAATAGTGCATGACAAAGGACATTATCATGCATTAAAGTTGCGGAGTTGAAAAACTATTGGAATCCAATTCCCGATGGGCCGTATTCGTGAATTGATGAGTTGATGAATCGAGGATCTGCATGGATGCACCGTGAGTTACTTGCTAAGCAAAGCGCCTCCTTGGCAAACCGACATCGAATCTTTCACCAATTCGGTGCCTGTTATCGAGACGCCGGCATTGGTAGACGAATCAGGTCCAGCAGCTCGATTTGCCTGGGAAGAGTTCGTCTACGGTCGAATTCGCAACCCACACACGCGAAAGGCCTACGGCCAAGCAGTGCGGCAATTCTTGCGATACTGTGAACGTCTAGGTCGTGATCTATCGACTGTGACGCCTCGTGATGTTTCGACGTATCTGGATCATCTCGACTATGCGACTTCAACGAAGAAACTGCACCTATCCGGCCTACGACATTTTTTTGACGTGCTAGTTACGCGCCACGTGGTTTTTCTAAATCCAGCCACCGCGGTTCGCAGCGAACGATTGCAAGTTGTCGAAGGAAAAACGCCTGAAATCTCAATTATTCAGGCCAGGCAGCTAATCCATAGCATCGATGTGTCAAACGTTGTGGGCCTACGCGACCGGGCAATCATCGGAATTCTCATTTACACAGCTGCACGGGTTGGTGCGGTGTCCAGCCTCAATCACCAGGACTTCTTTAGCCTCGGTGATCAATACTGCCTTCGATTCACGGAGAAACGAGGGAAAGTCCGGCAGATACCAACTCGGCACGACCTCCGGGGGTTTATCCGAGACTATCTTACGGCGGGAGGGCTCAACGATTCCGACAGGAAGGCTCCCCTTTTCCGGACGACTGTACGCAGGACCAAGTCGTTAACACGCAATCGAATGACGCCGGGCGACATGGGACGTATGGTAAAGCGGCGAATGCGGCAAGGAGGACTGCCAAATGGACTATCCCCTCATTCGTTTCGTGTCACAACCATTACCGATCTACTGAGTCAAGGAGTACCACTGGAAGACGTGCAAAACTTGGCGGGTCATGCAGATCCTCGGACAACCAGACTCTACGACCGTCGTCAACGACGCATAACCCGAAACATTGTGGAACGGATCTCGATATGAGTCTTGAACCACTCTTGCGACATTTCAATAACACTCAAAAGACGTCGATCAGCTACAGCAGCCCGAACAGCCGTTCGATCTATTCATGGGAATCCGATAGAAAGGCCACAAAAACCGTTGGGCGACTGCCTATATAGTCGCCCGTTCTATTTCAAACCGTGATCGCGCCGGCAACGCGATCTTTTCTTGCAATAGGACGTCTAGGCGTGCTATGCCGTGAGGACTTATGTCATTCCGGTTCCTAAAGCGCCCTACGGCGATTCTATCCGCTTTCATCGTTCTTTCTGTAACGTTGTTACACCTTCTATGCGCTTCGCATAGTGCTCACGAAAGCCAATGGCAAAGCCTATCACATGCTCATGAAGTTCAGCTCTGCGAGTGCGAGAACTGTCCGTGCTCCATTAGCGAAAAGCAGTTTGCCGTATACTCGAAAGCGACTGGCGATTGCGATCAACCAATAGTGTTTGCAAACGATTCGCAATGCAAACTGCCAGTTTCAGATCCAACACATTTAATGCGGCCTTTTCTATTCCCTGAAAACACTGCGTCGCCGCATTTACGCGCCCAGCGAGTCACTGTCATTCTCATCTGATTTACTTTCGCATGCAAAAGCTTGTACTCGGGAGAAACATCTCCCGGTTTGTCAACTTATTCGATTGTGAATCCGACTATGAAACAGTATCCGAAATTCGGGTTGCTGGCGTCTGGGGTGTTTGTCTTGACCTTCTCAAATACGACTCAGGCACAGAGCCTTTCAGAAAACTCCGCCTTGTCCTCTGGTGAGCAAGCAACTGCCACCATTTCGTGTTTCTCGCAAGTCAAAGAAAGGGTGCTTGCAGGAAATCCTCGGCTAAAAAGCGAGTCGGCATTGCTTAGGTCAAAGCATGCTCAGACTAGGCAAGCAGCGCTATTCCCCAATCCCGTTATTGCATTGGAGGCTGAAAATTTTGGAGGAAATCAGTCTGATGACAACATGGAATACACAGCCGGACTTTCTCAGCTCATTGAGACAGCTGGCAAGCGACAGGCGCGCACAGAGCTTGCTAAAGCGCATGCCAAAGCCTTTGAAATCCGTCGCGACATCACTATCGCCGAGATAGTTGCAGATGCGCGCGTGGCCTATGCGGAAGTGATTGCTGCGAAATCTCTACTGGCTCTGTCTAAAGATGAAGTCGCAATTCGCAGGAAAGCCAAGCGACTCATCTCTCGCAAATTCCATCACGGTGGTGCGTTGCAGTTCGAAGTTGACAAGGCCGACGTGTCGCTGCAGTCTGCACAAGTCGTTCGAGACCAGCGAGTACAGGAGTTACACGTTGCGAAACGCAAGGTGGCGTCGCTGTGGGGCGCCAACACGTCCGATTTAATCTTCTCCGCCCATGAACTGCGACTCGACGATCCTGAGGCAGAGCTGTTCACGCCGAATGTTCAGGCGATTCCTGGTGTCGCATATGCACACGCGAAGCGAGAGGCGGCAACTAAATCCGCCGAGCTTCAACATTCCTTGGCGGTGCCCGATGTGACTGTATCAGCCGGCTATAGGCGATTTGATGCAACCGACGAACATGCATTTGTAGCGGATATTTCCGTTCCTTTACCAGTCTTTGATCGCAATCAATTCGCGACAAAAAGAGCACGTGAAAAACTGAGGGCAAGTCAATTCGATCTCGCCAATACACAAGTCGAGGTCAATACCGAACTCAGTTCCCGTCGTGATCGACTGCGATTGCAATTGCGTGAACGGGAACTCCTTGAGCAGCGACTGTTGCCGCAAACAGAGAAGGTGCTGTCGTCGGCAACAGAAGCCTACCGGTTAGGACGAATTAGTTATCTCGACTATTTGGACGCTCAGAAGACGTATCTCGAACGACGCGAGCGACTTGTCACAGTCACCCTTTCAGCGATCCGCAATCAAGTCGCAATTCAGAAACTAGATGGAACACTTCTAGAACGACTCACTCAAATGGACCAAGGAGAATGCCATGATCGATAGACCGCTAGAAAATTCACTAAACCTATTGCTTCTTTCTTGTTTTGTATTTGTAACGGCAACATGCATCCGTGCTGAAGAAGACACAAAGCACGCAGGCCATCATCAGGACTCGCACGCGAAACACGATGATAGTGAGCACCGGGAGCGGGATCATGATCAAGGAGAGGCACGCACCAATCAACAAGACTTACATGCCGATCATAGCGACCTGGACACCGGCCACGATCATGACTCTCATTCTGACGAAGACGAGAAGCACAGTGGACATGGTCACGATGAACACAGCGAGCGATCAGAGGAGTTTCTGGAGTTTCCATGGGGCAAGCTGCAGCGTGAAGGTGTTGAAATGACCAGCGTTGGCCCCGCTGTTATTAAAGAGAAACAGAGTTTCTATGGCGAGACGGTCATAAATGGCAATACGCTGGTTCACGTACTACCGCGATTCTCTGGGACACTAAAAACAGTTTTGAAAATGCTGGGAGATTCCGTTCAGGCAGGTGAGGTCTTGGCGATTGTCGAAAGCAATGAGAGCCTTTCAAATTACAAGGTAAGAGCAGAAATCAGCGGCGTGATCATCGACCAGGATGCAACGAAAGGTGAGTTTGTATCTAGTGAAAAAGTGCTTTTCAAGCTAGCCAACCTCGAAACAACTTGGGCCAATATTTCTGTACCGCCAAGGCTTCTTGCATCTCTCAAAGTCGGCGCACCTGCAACTGTGATTTCGCAGTCAACAGATGCTCGGCTCGATACAAAGATCACCTACGTTCGCCCAATCTTGTCCGAGGCAACCCGCTCGGGCCAAGCACGCCTGGAACTTCCGAACAATCAACTGAAGTGGCCGCCAGGTATGTTCGTCACGGTGGAAGTTGTCTTGAACGAAATTGCCGTCCAACTGGCCGTCCCCGAGAGCTCAATCCTTCTAGTTGAGAACAAGCCTTCAGTGTTCGTAAAAGCGAAAGCTCCCGATGGCGACGAAGGTTTCGAAATACGGCACCTAAAAACGGGGCGCTCAGATGGACGCTGGGTGGAGATTCTAGACGGACTGAAACTGAAGGAGGTTGTAGCAGCAGGCAACACTTTTTTACTCAAAGCGGAGATGGGCAAGTCTTCTGCAGAACATAGCCACTAAGAGGTAACGTGCTTACAGCAATCATTCGATTTTCGATTAAACATCGCATTCTTGTCGTCCTCGCATCCGTCTTCATCGCAGCTCTTGGTGCCTACAATTTCACTCGGCTTCCGATAGACGCCGTCCCTGACATTACGAACGTGCAGGTGCAAATCAACACATCGGTTCCCGCGCTGTCCCCGATCGAGATAGAAAAACGAGTCACGTTCCCGATCGAAGTTTCCATGAGCGGCCTGCCTCACTTGGAAGAGCTTCGCTCAATTTCGCGATACGGACTGTCTCAGGTCACTGTTGTTTTCGACGACGACACCGACCTGTATCTGGCTCGCCAATTGGTTAGCGAACGCTTGCAGACTGCGAAAGATTCGCTGCCCCGCGGACTGGCTGAACCATCGATGAGTCCAATCAGCACCGGGCTTGGTGAAATCTATATGTGGGCCGTTGAAGCGGAACCCGACGCGAAGAAACCTGACGGCACGGCCTACACGCCAACTGACCTGCGAACGATTCAGGACTGGATCATCCGCCCGCAACTATTAACCGTTCCCGGCGTAGCAGAAGTCAATTCAATTGGTGGATTTGCCAAAGAGTTTCACATTACGCCCCATCCGACTCGCCTACTCTCACTTGGCTTGACTTTTCAGGACGTGTCAGAGGCACTTGAACGTAACAATGCATTCGCGGGAGGTGGCTATATCGAGCATCGCGGCGAGCAGTACATCGTCAAGATGAGCGGACTTGTCTCCACGCTGGAACAGATACGAAAGATTCCCATTGTGACCCGGGACAGCATTCCGATTCTCGTCGAGGATGTCGCTGGAGTTTCATACGGAAAAGAGCTTCGGACTGGCGCGGCAACACTTGATGGAGAGGAATCCGTTGTCGGCACCGCCATGATGCTAGTCGGTGAGAACAGTCGCACCGTGGCGAAGGCGGTCGACGAAGCGATGCAACAAGTCAATCGCACTTTGCCAGCCGGTGTCCATGCAAAAACTGTCTACAACCGAACGCGACTGGTTGATGCAACTATCGAGACGATCCAAAACAACCTAATGGAAGGAGCGATTCTTGTCATCGCCGTGTTGTTTGCCATTCTTGGAAACTTCAAAGTGGCGCTATTTGTCGCTCTCTCTATACCGCTCTCCATGTTGTTTGCGGTCACCGGGATGGTCAGCAGTAAGATTAGCGGGAATCTGCTGAGCTTGGGGGCCATCGACTTCGGGATCATCATCGACGGCTCGGTCGTAATGGCCGAAAACATCATTCGCCGCTTTTCAGAGAAGCAGCATGCCCTTGGGAGAACCCTGACCCGCTCTGAACGGCTCACAGAGACATATGAAGCCGCTCGCGAAGTCGCGCCACCTGTGCTTTCCGGCGTGGGCATCATCATGATTGTCTACCTTCCGATCCTGACTTTGACCGGCATCGAAGGAAAGATGTTCGTACCGATGGCCAAAGTTGTCTTGCTCGCTCTGCTTGGCTCGCTGATTCTCTCTTTCACGTTCATTCCGGCAATGGCAGCATTGTTTCTGACCGGAAAAGTCAGCGAAGGCGATGGACGCGTTATGTCATTTGCCAAACACTGGTACCGTCGAACATTGTTGGCATCCCTTCGATTCAAGAAGGCGTTTATTGGCGTTGCAATCGCCATACTCCTACTCTCAGGCTGGATTGCAACCGGGCTTGGAAGCGAATTTGTCCCATCGCTCGATGAACAGGACTTTGCCATTCAGTCGCTGCGCATTCCCGCGACGTCGCTCAGCCAGTCCATTGAGATGCAAAAGAGACTCGAAAGGCGGTTGCTTGATTTTCCGGAGATTGAAACTGTCTTCGCTCGCATCGGAACGGCGGAAGTTGCGACCGACCCCATGCCTCCCAACATTGCTGATGGCTACATCATCGTTAAGCCAAAAAACGAGTGGCCGGACCCGAGCAAATCGAAAGCTGAGTTGATCGCCGAGGTCGAGGAGGCGATCGAAGAGATTCCGGGCAACGCATACGAAATCTCTCAACCGATTGAGCTTCGCTTCAACGAGCTGATATCCGGCGTTCGCAGTGATGTGGCCTTCAAAATCTTCGGTGACGACATGAGCGTCATGCAGGCGAAAGCGAACGAAGTCAGCAAGCTATTGAGCCAAATTGAGGGTGCAAGTGACGTGAAGGTCGAACAAGTCAGCGGACTACCGACACTACGCATTGACATGGACCGTGAGAAGCTTGCACGGTTTGGGTTGGACGTGGCAGACGTGCAGGAAGTCGTTTCGATGGCGATTGGTGGAAGAACCGTCGGCCAAGTCTTCGAGGGCGATCAACGTTTCGATATCGTCCTGCGACTACCGGAATCACTGCGAGAAAACCTGCGGATGATTGAGCAGTTGCCGATTCCATTGCCCAGTGACGATGAGAGAGCGACAGAGGAAGAAGCTCACAATCCGGTTTACGAGGCCCGTGTTGTCGCACTGAAACAACTGGCGGATATTTCCGTCGTCGAGGGGCAGAATCAGGTAAGCCGCGAGAATGCCAAGCGGCGAATCGTGGTTCAGGCCAATGTGCGGGGGCGCGACATGGGATCGTTCGTGGCTGACGCGTCCAAGTTGATCGAGCAGCGGGTCCAGTTCCCATCCGGATACTGGTACCGTTGGGGCGGACAGTTCGAGAATCTGGAACGAGCCTCAAATCGACTGATGGTCGTCGTCCCGGTCGCCCTGCTGCTTATCTTTGTCATTCTGTTTTCGACTTTCAATTCAACCCGTGACGCGCTCCTGATTTTCTCAGGCGTCCCGTTTGCCTTGACCGGTGGAGTTATTTCTCTTGCGATCCGAGACATCCCTTTCTCAATCTCCGCAGGAGTCGGCTTCATCGCCCTTTCCGGTGTTGCAGTGCTGAACGGTGTCGTGATGGTGAGCTTCATACGGCAGCTATTGGAGGAAGGGAAAGACATTCGCACCGCTGTCGTTGACGGAGCGGTGACACGCCTTCGCCCGGTACTGATGACTGCCGTCACCGACGCGCTAGGATTTATTCCGATGGCCCTAGCGATGGGTACCGGTGCTGAGGTGCAACGTCCGTTGGCAACCGTCGTTATTGGAGGGATTATCTCGGCGACAATTCTCACACTCTTGTTGCTCCCAACCCTGTACGCGACGTTTCACCGTGCTGACGACGGACAATCGCTCGACTAAGTCGTTGTGAATGACTTGGGGCCGATAAATCGCGGCGTGCGTCGGCAGAATTGGAGCAGTTTCATCCACAGGCACTGTTCGTTTCCTTGCAAATGCGTCACACCATTTACGCTGCCTTTGCAGAAACGACTTCCTGCGTTACGCCTTCGACAAGTCGAATCGTCCGCTTGGCGAATGCAGCGGTGTCTGCGTCGTGAGTGACCATGACGATCGTTCGTCCGTCATTGTGGAACTCGTTCAGATAGTTCATTACCTGCTGTCGCGTTCCAGAATCAAGATTGCCGGTAGGTTCGTCGGCTAGGATCACCTGCGGGTCGTTTGCCAAAGTGCGGGCCAGTGCGACTCGCTGCTGTTGGCCTTGGCTCAGCTCAGACGGCAGATGGTAGGCACGATCTGAAAGACCGACACGGTCGAGAAGTTCGAGTGCCCGTTCGCGCTGTTCGTTGGCAGACCTGCCGGACAGCATGAGCGGAATCTGAACGTTTTCGCAGGCCGACAACCATGCCACGAGGTTGAACGACTGAAAGACGAAGCCGATTTTCTTGCCTCGCAGTTTTGTTCGTTCGTCAATTGACAGGTCATACAATGACTTGCCATCGAGAGTGACGTTTCCGGTCGATGGAGCCATCATTCCGCCGAGGATCGACAGTAGTGTTGTTTTACCGCTGCCGCTGGGGCCGACGATCGCGATGAAGTCGTTGTCCGGGATTTCGAGGTTGCAGTTGTCGAGTGCTGTTACGACGTTACCGCGACGCTCGTAGGTTTGGGTGACGGATTGAAGTTGGTACATGAGAAGTCCTTTTCGCGTGTGAATATGTTGGAGTTGGGTGATTGAGCCGACAGTTTCAGGCGTCATTGAAGACGAGACACGGATCGAGTCCTGCGGCGCGTCTTGCGGGCAGGAAGCTCGCGGCAACAGCGACGACGGTTGCGGCGACCATGCCAACGGCCAGCAAGTGCGGCATCGGCTGAACTGAGATACCCAGCAGTTGCGGACCCAGAACGGTAGCAACGATCGTGCCGACAACAAAGCCGCCCAATCCGCCAGCCAAACCGAGCAGCGTCGCTTTGCCGAGGAACATCCGCGTCACGAAACTGCGGCTGGCACCCAAGGCCATGAGCGTGCCGATCTCTTTTCGGCGTTCAGTGACGTTGGCGTACATGACGCTGGCAATACTGGCTCCACCGACCAGCAACAGGATTGACAGGAAGACCCATGACAATCGTGACATCAGGCCGTTGACGGCGACCTGCGTTTCCACAACCTGAGCGATGGTGATAATTCGCGTGTCTGGTAATTCCGCAGACAGATTCGTAATGAGACTGCCTGCCGCGTCTTCACAACACGCCATGATCTCGATAACATTGACAACCGGCCCGGCACCGGACAAATCTTGCACGCTGTGCAGGTGAGCGAACATGCGGCTGTCGTCGATTGTGCCTGTGGCAGGAAGAACGGTCAAGACGCTGAAGTCTTCGCCGAGTACTGCCAACTCATCGCCAGCTTTGGCTCCTAGCTGAGCCGCCAGATCGTGTCCAAGAATCACATCGCGGTCATCGAGTTCCTGAACGGTCCTTGTGGTCGCCAGTGAGTTTGGGTCGTCAGCTCCGGCGTCCACATTGGCCTTGGTTGCACAACAACCTCGGTCGGAGCCGACAGGACTGATCAACCCCAAGCCCTGCCACGCCGCCTTCGCCTGAAATTCCGACTGCGGCAGGATGCCGGTGACCGTGACCGGAATCGAATCGACATTCGATTCCACACACAGTTTCGGTGCAAGGTTTTCAACGCCTGGCATCCGAGCCAAAGCCAATCGCGACACGTATTCCTCCGGCATCGTGTGGCCGTGCATATCGGCGGAGTAGTAATCCTGCAACGTGACGGCGGGCGGCAGCACGAGCACATTCGCCCCGAGCGATTCCATATCACCGGCGATCTTCTGTTCAGAGAAGACCGTGATGTTTTGAATCGCCACCATTGCAGTCACACCCAAAGTGACAGCCAGTAAACTGGTCAGCATCGGCGTCGGTCGTTGCCAGAGTTCTTTCCAAATCATAGATCGTAGTTTCATGGAATCCGTTCCTTGTTGAATTTGTCGGTTGTCTTTATGAGTGCAAAGCTGAGAGAGTCGAGTCCAAGGGGAGTTGCTTTGGACTCTCATCTCTCAACTCTGTGATTGTTCAGTTCGATTCCTAGCGTCGTGAGGGTTGCTTGCCTGTGGCCTGATGATGCTTGCAGCTCTCGTCGTCGCAGCACTTTCCGGCCGCCGCCAGTTTCTGAGCCAACTCGCCGTGGGTGATATTGCCGTTGAACACGCCGATCATCACACCCGGAGGAGCCATGAAGGCAACGACTGGCGTGGGTTGATTTGTAGGGACGCGCAATTGCTTCAGAAACTTGGCCTCGTTTGGGTCGCTGGCCGACACCGTCACGATTTCCGTTCGATCGGAATACAGCTTGTCTGCCTGAAACTGACGGACGCCGACAGGAATCTCTGTTGAAGGTGTAGGTTGAGCACACAGGACGACAATCTTTTTGTCTTGCAGTGCCTTGAGGCAACTGGCCTGTCCGGATGAGACGATGGCGGCGGTCAACTGATGCGAACTGACTTTCTGGGGAAAGACGCTGCATACAGCCCCGTTGGGAGCCAGAACGGCGACAGCGGGCATTGGAATACGAGTCGCATCGAATTGCTTGATCAGTGCCTGTTCGGCTTTGTCGCTGACTTGCACTGGTACAATCATGGCGTCACGTCGTTCGGCCAACGCGGACTTGATGGTTCCGTGCATGGTCTGAGCGGCAGTGTCGTTGCTGCGATAGAACATTACGAAAGCGAACTGATTGTTTTGTGCGGCAGCCGCGACGGCTTGCTCGCCGGGACTGGCCGCGTCTGCTGAAGGGCTAACGGTCAGAAAAGCACTCAGCAGCGCGACGGTCAGTCCGTAGGTTGAGACGATCCTTGTCATTGGGAAACTCCATTTGATTGCCGAAGGTTCAGTGTGCCGTTGTGTTCGCTCGGCTGGCAAACACGGGCCGTTGGAAGTTGCTGATTGCAGACTGGTGATTTGAAGTCTCCAGTCGACAATCCTCAGTTTGAAATCAGTGGTCGTGTCCTTCGTGGTCGTGATCGTGCGAGATCGTGCCGCGATAGGATTTGCCGTTGATGGTCAGGACCAGACGTGGTTCTGCCCCTTCTTCATCGAGATGATGAGCGAGTTCTTCATCTTTGGAGACGAAGCGAGAGGATTTGCCTTGCGGGTCGTTTGCATCCGGCGAAGCGGTCAGCGTGAATTGTTCCGGCTTGCCGTCGTGCTTGGCGTTGATCGTGACTTCCGTTGCATCAATCGGAACCTGTTCGGTGGCAGCCCCGTTGAGGACATAGATGGTGACGGTTCCTGCGTCTTCATCGTGAAGAACTTCAGCGTGATATTCTTCGTTGCCCAGCTCAATCAGGTCGCCATGATGCGGACCCTCAGACGGATGAGCATGACCAGTGTGGTCATCGTGGGCGTTCATCGTGTTCGGCGGACCGGCAGTTTCGGGGCCAGTGGAATTATCGTTGGAACAGCCAGCGACAATCATAGCCATCAACGCTAACGACAGCGTGAGGGAAGTAGAAACGGTTTTCATCGAATTCTCCGGTGGGGGTTGTGGTGAATAGAGCCTGGCAACCGATTGAACGTATTTGGGCGACTGCCAGCCGTGTTGGTTGTTGTATTGATCAGTGTTCGTGACGTGTCTCGAAGCCGTTTTTTCGCAGCCAGTCCTGCCAGCCTGCGGCAGCTTCGTGGGATGCGACTTCGACGTGTTTCCACTGTGGACAACGGACACTGACATCTTTGTGACCTCCGTGGTCTTCGGTTCGCACTTCGCAGCCGAGGCCTTTCATTAACGCGACTAGTTCAGACATCTGAGTGGCGTCTTGCGAGTGAATCGTTTTCCAGTTCTGCATCACGTAGGAGACTTCTTCCGCTTTGCCGGGACTGTGGCTGTGCCCTTCGTGACTGTGTCCGGCATGGTCATGGCCGGAAAGATCGTGACCATCGTGAGCGTCATGCCCCGAACCGTGATCGGCAGCGTGGCCGTGGACCGTCTCGAACCCGGCTTTCTTCAACCAGTCTTCCCACTGGTGAACCAGCTTGTCGTTGGCAACTTCCATGACCTGCCATTTAGCAGAGCGATAAATGACATCCGTGTGACCGCCGTGCGAGTCCATACGGGCTTCGCATCCGAGCTTTTTGACAGCCGCCAAGTGCTGTTCGGCCTTGCGTCCATCATCAAAGTGCATTTCCTTCGTCTTGCTCAGGCGGTAGGCGATCGCCTCGCCTGCTTCTGACACACTCGACAGAGCTACGACTGCCAAACAGCAGACGACGGTTTTGGTAAAGTTCAACATCGTTCTCTCCTTCAAGAGATTCACCGACTGTTCCCCGTCATTGGGCAGCAGAAGCGGTAACAGGTTCAGTGTTCTCCGTCGTCCCGGACGAAGTGGGATTTGATTCATTGGTGAAGTGCGGTTCCTCAGCTTCCTCGACGAGAGCAACTTCCGTATTCGATTCGTTGACGACCCGTTCGGCTTCATTCAGACCAATCAGCCAGAACAAAGCCGGATGCACGAAGAAGTCGAGCAGCGTGGAACTAATGAGTCCGCCAAGAATGACCGTGGCCACTGGATAAAGGATTTCCTTGCCCGGTTCGCCTGCCGCCAGCACCAGCGGTACCAGTCCGATGCCGGTCGTAAGTGCTGTCATCAATACAGGAGCCAGACGTTCCAGTCCCGCACGGACGATCATTTCTTTGGTCCAGCTTTCGCCTTCGTACTTGACCAGATGCAGATAGTGATTGAGCAACAGAATGCCATTCCGCGTCGCGATACCCGCCAGCGAGATAAAGCCAACCATCGCGGCCACCGTCAGTGTTTGACCGGTGACGACCAGTGCAATAACTGAGCCAATGAACGCCATTGGTAAAGCCATCATCACCTGCAAAGACAGATTGATGGAGCGGAACATGGTGAACAGCACGAGGAACACGCCGATCATCGAGACGGCGAACAATGCTCCGATGATTCGTGATGCCGATTGCTGACTTTCAAACTGACCGCTGTACTCGACGAAATATCCGGGCGGAAGCGATTCGACGACCGGGCGCACGCGTTTTTGAATGTCCTGCACGACGTCCACTACGCCGCGTTCCGACACGTTGCATTGCAAAACTATGCGACGACGCACATTTTCACGATTGACAGTGTTCGGTCCGCCCGACTCATAGATTGTCGCCACCGACTCCAAAGGAAGTTTTCCACCGTCTTTAAGGTCGATTGTCAGCCGTCGCAACGACTGAAGGTTCTCGCGGTAATCTTCATCCAGACGAATCAGTAGATCGAAGGTGCGCTGTCCAATCAAAACTTCCGAAACAACTTGTCCGTTCATCGCCGTTTCGATGAACTCGTTGACCTCCACCGCAGTCAGTCCATATTGCAACAACTGATCGCGGTCCAGCTCGATGCGAAGCTGTGGGATGGTGACCTGTGGTTCAACGAGCAAGTCCTTTACGCCCGGCACTGATTGCATAGCCGACTTCATTTCCTCCGCTTTGCGACGCAGAGTATCCAGATCGTCACCGTAAATCTTCATCCCAATCTGTGCTTTCACACCGGAAAGCATGTGTGAGATCAAGTGAGCCAAGGGCTGTTCCACAGCCGTCACGATGCCCGGAATATCAGCCATCGCTTCGCGAATTTCTTCGAGTTGTTCTTCCCGTGATCGAGGTGACTCAGGATCCAGTTCCAGAATGAACTCGCTCATGTTCACGCCTTCGGCATGTTCATCAAGTTCCGCTCTTCCCGTTCGGCGAACGAACTGCTCGATGTCCTCGATTTGCTTGAGTCGATTCTCTACTCGCCCAGCAATATCGTTGGAGGTTTCGAGCGATGTGCCCGGTGGGAGCACGACATTCAGTTGCACAGCGCCCTCGTTGAAAGGCGGCAGGAAGTCGCGTTCGAGTCTGAAGACGAACAACGCTGCCAATGCAACGAGGACTGCGGTCACAGCCAGATTGAATCGAGGAAACAACAGGCTAAATCGAATGACTTTGTTACCGACCCATTTGACTCCTCGAAGCACGAAGCCGTCTTTTTCATGTGCGGTGAGTTTGCGACTTCCCAGCAGCCAGTACGACAACACGGGAGTCACCGTAAGCGACACCAACAATGAAGAGACAATCGAGACGATGTAGGCAACACCGAGCGGAGCAAATAAACGGCCTTCCATTCCCGACAGTGCGAACAGCGGAACGAACACCAGAATCACGATCATTGTGCCGAAGACGATCGAGTTGCGAATTTCGACACTGGCCTGAAACACAACCAGCAGCGGGCTCTTTGGATTCGTTCGACTTCGGTTTTCCTTGAGTCGCCGGAAGATGTTTTCGACATCGACGATGGCGTCATCGACCAGTTCCCCAATGGCAACCGCGAAACCACCGAGCGTCATCGTGTTGATTGAGAGGCCGAAGAACGAGAACACGATGATCGACATCAGCAGTGACAGCGGAATCGCCGTCAAGGTGATGAATGTCGTGCGAAAATTCATCAGAAACAGAAACAAGATAATGACGACGAGGATGCCGCCGTCTCGCAATGCTTCGACGACGTTTTCAATCGCTCGGTCAATAAACGACTTCTGCGTATAGAGTGGTTCAATTCGCAAATCACTTGGCAGCGATGGTCGCAGTTCGTCGATCGCGGCCATAACATCATCTGTCACACGCCGCGTGTCAGCTCCCGGCTGTTTGTTGATGGTGAGGATGACCGCCGGACCACCGGAGAAGTTGCCTTCATTGCCTCGAACGAACGCAGAACTGTCGCCGCGTTTGACTTGCGGGCCTTCTACGACGCGAGCAATCTGAGCCAACGCGATGGGTCGGCCTTCACGCATTGTGACGACGACCTTCTGCAAGTCTCCAATCGACTTGACTCGGCCCAACGCCCGGACCAACAGTTCATTCGGCCCCTGTTCATCGAGATAGCCGCCAGTTGCATTCTCGTTGCTGTTCTGAACAGCCTCTTTGACCTCGTGCAGCGTCACCCCGTAACGCAGCATCGCATCTGGATCGACCAAAACCTGAAACTGCTTTCGACCTCCCCCCATCGTGAACACTTGCGACACGCCGGGGATCGTCAGCAGTCGTTGCCGCACAACCCAATCGCCAAGTGTTCGCAGTTCAAGTGGTTCGGTTTCCCTGTCGTCGCTCCACATGCCGAGCATCAGAATCTGGCCCATGATGGACGAGATCGGTGCCAGGGTTGGTTTCACACCATCCGGCATCCGCTCCTGAACAAGTTGCAGCCGCTCGTTGACGATCTGCCGGTCGTTGTAGATGTCGGTTCCCCAATCGAACTCGACGTAGATCACCGAAATCCCGACGCCCGATGAACTGCGAACAGCCTGAACACCATTCGCGCCGTTCATCGTGGTCTCAATGGGAAACGTGATCAGCGTTTCGACTTCCTCCGGTGCCAGCCCCGGTGCTTCGGTCATGATGACCACACGGGGACGGTTGAGG
Source organism: Stieleria maiorica (assembly GCF_008035925.1). NCBI lineage: Bacteria > Pseudomonadati > Planctomycetota > Planctomycetia > Pirellulales > Pirellulaceae > Stieleria > Stieleria maiorica. Next base: position 7,923,446 of record NZ_CP036264.1, on the reverse strand, counting down.
TCCGGGAAAACGTCAATCTGTGACTGCGTTGCCTGCCACGTGCCATAACCAACAAGGAGCAGGGCAACAGCAATGACAAGCAAACGCTGTCTCAGTGCGAATCGAATAATTGCGTTTAGCATGATGTGGCCCCTTAGTGGTTGTGACCGGCGTGTGGATCAACTCCACCACCAGCCTTGTTCTTGAGGGCCATTTGCATCTGGTGAGCACCACGAAGTGCCACTACATCACCCGGAAACAACGAACCGTCGTTGTCAATCACCGCTGAATACTGATCGCGGTACTTCACATGCACCGGAACGCGATCGAAATGATCGCCGTTCTGCTGAAAGACAAACGACTCGGCTCCTTCGCGAGCGACGGCATCAACCGGCAACACAATCTGGTCCGGCCATTGCTCAACCGGAACTCGCAACTGCAATCGTTGCCCGGGCAGATATTTCCATTCGACATAGCGATTACCCTGTTCACGACGGTCCTTGGTAACTTCATTGGGCAAGCGAACGTAGAAGTGCAGCGTTCGCGAATCGGTATCCACCGTATTCGCGAGATAGGCGATCTTCAGACCTTCGACCACCTGCGTTCCCTCACCCGGTTGTTGGAAGATCGCATCGATGGTCCAGTCTTTCTCGGACGCCTGTCGAAGCTGGCTCACATCCTGTTCAAACGCCATGCCTTCGATGAACAATTCGTCGTAGTCCGTCAGGATGCAGAGTGTCTCACCCGCGTTGACCGATTGACCTTTGTGAACATCTAGCTGCTGGAGAATCAGAGGACCCGCGTGAACTTCGGGTTCTCGTTGTTGTGTTGGTTGCTGGTAATTGGCTTGACTGATGAATGTTTGCGTGAGCTTGAGTTCCTCGTCACCGTGACCGTCAATGGACGGAGCGAAAATCTGCAACTCACGCAACAGTCGACGTTCGTTGGCAATTTGATCAACTTGCTTGTCCGAGAGTCCGTGTAGCCGCAGAGCTTCCCGTTGGGCACGTAGCAAGGCAGTCAGCTTATCACGAGCGTATTCGCGATCTAGCAACAGTTTCCCGGCAACGGCACCGCTGCGTGTGACGCTTTGAAGTCGATCAATCTCTTTCTCTTCTACTTCCAGTTCGCCCAGAGTCTTAACAAATTCGGTTTGTGCGTTCACGAGGTCTTCATGCGTCAGGCGAATCTGAAAGAGCAGCGTTCCCGGTTCGACAGCTTCTCCCTGAACAGCGTGAACGTGAGTGACAACGCCGGTCATCGGTGTTGCCACCTGCACCCGCGTGCGACCGGGGCGTTCGACGACGAGTGCAGGAACGGTGATCGACCTGCGAAACGTCTCCAACCTGATTGGTTGAATCGTCTTGTCAGACAAACCGATGTTTCGCAGAGCTTGGTCTGACAGCTCCAGCGATGTGTCTTCGCTGTGTCCCTCGTGGGCACCGTGGTCATGCCCGGCATGCGGGTCTTCCTCTGCGTGAGCCGCCTCAGTGCCGGATTCACCGCCGCCACGAAACGCGGTCACAGTGCTATCGACCCACGATGTCGCTGCGGGAAACCAGCGGCTCCACGTCGCACCGCCGACAACGGCAACGATCAGGAGTCCGGCGATCCAGACCCACTTCATTGGGATTTTGGGAAAACGTATCTTCATTGTTCAATATCCAGCACACGGGAATCATCCAACCTGCGTGCGACATGCCTCATGCCTGAGACAAGCGCAGCGGAAAGCGATCAATCAATCGCGGGGGATCAGACCAAGGCAAAGAGAGCATCCGGCATTGGCAACGAGACGAGTGCGTCAGCGGCGTGGAGAGCCACTGGTCGTCACGTGCCGGAGCCGGTGAAAGCCTTGGTCGCGTGCTGTTACAGCCGCCAGACCTGAGAAATGGCGCGTGCAGTACCCGAGTCGGAGAGCGGATCGGGTGGCGATTCGGCTGCCAAGTTCAACGCAACCAAACTGTCCATTGCGTCGGTGTGAGCCACATCGAAGAGACTTTGGCACCACATCGAGAACGTCAGCATTAGTTCAAGATCGCTTGTTCGCAGCACCGAAGTGAAGCTGCAATCTCCCTCATCGCATCCGTGAGGCTGACCACCGTCATGCTTCTGCTGATGGCCGCAGTCGTTCTCAGTGTCTTCGCTGGATGAGTCGGCGTCACCGTGGTGATGATGCTCGTGTCCGTGCAAATCGTGATCGTGACAGTGCTCGCCAGACTGATGAATCACTGCCGTCAACCCGTGAGTTTCGCAGCATGAATGATCATGGTGCGCACAGCATCCCAGCATTGCGTGTAACGCAACCGCTGCCGTCGTCAGGATGGTGATGATGCTGTGAAACATGGGCTTGAGGCTTGATTCTCTGAATTGCGGGCGCAATGGTCCCGCCGGTGGGAGTTTTATCGGTTATTTCGGTGACGGTCTACAGTGATTCACCTTGGCTAAATCATCTTGCAAGTCGTGTGCCGAATCCAAATTGGTCTCTTAGTACCCAAAAACGCTGTGGAAATCGCAATCGGTCTCAGCTACGAAAATTGTAAAGTATTCACTTTGATTGTAAGTGTCGTCCGTTCGACACTCTACTGACCACTCAAAGCCTGACCTCGTAGGTCGTCTCCAACGCTGTAAGTCACGACATTCGACAGTCCGCCAGTCAGCAGTAACCCGTCGATCTTTGCATTCGCCTGAGCCAGTCGGCCCATCGCAGCCACGTACTTCAGGTTTGCATCGAAGTAGGCTCGTCGCGCCGTCAGCACACGCAGGAAGTCGAATTCTCCGGCGTCCCTGGCTTCCTGCATCAGCTTCAACGTTTCGTCTGCTTTGGGAAGAATCGAATTCTCGTACTGCTGAACTGTGGCTTGGGCAATGTTGTATTCCCGCATGACTTGAGCCAGATCGCGGCGAATGCTCTGACGAATTCGCTGTACGTTTTGCGTAGCGGCACAGTACTCGGCCTGAGCGGCTCGAATGTTGCCCTGATTCTTGTTGTGGACCGGAACAGGAAGACTCAACTGAACATTGGCAAATGCATTTCCAGTCCCGTCATCCCCACCCGCCCCAAGATTTGCTGTCACGTTCGGAATCGGCTGCACCTGCTGACGCTGGATGTTCGCTCGCGCCCGATCAACCCGAGCCTGAGCAGCCGCCAACTGCGGACTCATTGCCACAATCTGTGCAAACTCAGTTTCCGCGTCGCGCGCATTGACTGCGACGTCCAAGTCTCCAATCAATGCTGTGGTTCCAAGATCGGGAACTCCCGCCAACGCCGCCAGCTCGTTCAAAGCCGCTGACAATTCAAATTCAGCCTGCTGAATGGAAAGATCAACTTCGTTGAGTTGGATTTCGGATTGCAACACATCGGGCCTTGTACCGATCTTTGCATTAACTCGTTCGTCCGAAACTGTCACTCCTTCTTTGGCAACGCTGCGAAAGTCCCTAGCGAGTTGCAGGCGTTTCTGAGCAGCCAATGCATCGTAGAAGGCAAGCCGAATGTCCGTGAGAACTCGTTGTCGCTGCGTTTCAATCTGCCAGTTCATCGCGTTCACATCGTGTCCGTGAACCTGACGATTCCATGCGAGTTTGTCACCGCGAACAAATGTCTGCGAGACAAATGCTCCGTGGAGTCCTCCCGCTCCGTCGTTGCCAATTTCTTCGCCGAAGTAGCCAATCGTCGGATTTGGCTTGAGTCCAACCTGAGTTCGTATGCCACCGGCTCGCGCCGATGCCGCAATCGCCTGCTGAATGGCGGGATTGTTCGCCAATGCCAACCGTTCAATGGCTTCGAGCGTCAAGCCGGATTCACCCATTGCGAACCCTCCAACTTCAACGGGAACAGCAAGCTGAATCGCGGAATCAACCAAATCGCCAGTTACTTCATCCGCCTCATCATCGCGAAAAGCAACGGTCAGAACTTCCGGTACTTCGCAGGATTCAGGTGATGCAACCGTGCCGGGCGACGGTTCGGCTTGACGGATTCGCGTTGTAGACGAATCACGCTGGGCCAGATGCTGTCGAGAAGTGGAACAGCCAATGCTGACCAGCGGTAAGGCCGTCAAAGCGAGCAGGAGGAATCGTTGCGGAAAACACATGGCAATCATCTCTGAGGGCGGTGAATCAAACATTCTGAACAGGCACGGACTTCCAGTCGCGGAAGACGGCTAGATCAGAAGACGCATACCGATGTTCAGAAATGGTTGCCCAATAACCTGTCGCCGAAGTAATTGAGGGAAGAGGGGAGCTTGCTCGCTCACGTGCTTGGGTGCATCACCGAGGAACGCTAGAACCAAATGGCCTTCGGATATCGGTGCCGCATCATTCAAACCCGAATGAAAAAGCAGACCGCCACAGTATGGACACTTGCCATCCGGTGAATGGCCATCGTCCGAAGGAACCTTTTCCTGCTGCGATTGTGAATGCGGGCAACAAGAACAAGGATGAGATACGTGTGTTGCCACAGATTCCGGACTACCGCCGCCTGCCAGCAGTTTGCTGATGGCACAGCATGGCACAACTGACTGAAGAATCAGCAGTGCAGCCAAGAGCGTTGATGTGGCAATACGGAGAAACACCGGGACTTCCTTGTCGGTGAAGGTTCTGTTTGGAATCCGCTGTGAGACATCGAAAGGATGGTTTACTTTGTCAGACAGCAACGGTTCTTCAGGATTATCGACCTATGCGGGACGAATCACCCGTTCTGATTGGAGGGACGGCTTCACCGGAATAATCGGCAAAGCTTTTCCGCTAGCAACACACTTGGCAACAACTGAATCGTCATCAGGTTGACACGGGCTGTTGTCAATGCGAGTGCGCCTCAGTCCCAGCTTCGGCAGAAATCGCCTGTATTTTCCGTTTGGCACACGCCGTGCAACTTGAGGCAATCGCGGCCCGACCGCATCTACGCTCTCAACCTCCCACGAAGGATCAGCCCCATGACGCGTCTTCTCACTTTTGTGGCACTTGTTGTCGGATTCAGTCTCATTGCCTCGACCTCGGAAGCCGGTGACTGGCATCACGGTGGCCACGGAGTTCATCATGGTCACCACGGCGGGCACGGTTACGCTCACGGCCACAGCGGCTATGGTCGCTCGGCGTATTCCAACTACGGTTATGGGGGATACTACGGTGGCCAGTCCTACGGATACGGCAATGGGTATGGCTATCAGCCTCGGTTTCAGCAGAGATATGCTCCCCGCCACCGATCGTACAGCGGTCATCAGCACGGTGGCCTGCATGTTGATATTGGACGCTTTCACGTCATAGGCGTCGGCGGACATCACTAATCGGCTGCTCACACGTTCTCCAATTCTAACTCCGTGAGTCGTCGGAATCTCGACGGCTCGCCTTTGACGGCATATCAACCAAGCCAACAGGATCAAACCATGTTTCGCACGACCACGCTGGCAACTTTATCCGTGTTGGCACTTTCCGGCTGCATCGCAACTCCCGCGTCAGCCCAATACCTGTATGGAGACCTCCACGGCGGCAACGCTTACGGCCATTCCTACAGCCACCATGATCATGGCCACCGACATCATTACGGCCACGGCGACTACTATGAGTATGGCCGCACCGCTTATCCGACCACAGCCCTGAGTCGGCATCATGCGATTCCCATTTACGCTGAGGCTGCGTGTCCTTACGGAAATGACCCCATCTGCAGCGAACCGATTGGTTGTCCACTTCAACGTGGCCGAACGTATTCGAACCTGTTGACCGACGAATACCAACCCGGTTTTGGCTTGTCATCGCCCGGCGAAGCCCACTCACACACCGGAGATAGCTACAGCGAACATTCACACGATGGCCACGCTCATGATCGTCAACTTCCCAGTCGTCACGTTGCACCATCTGATCGAGGTTACCTCGCACCGCCATCGTTGCCTCGCAATTCAGTAAGAGACTATCAGCCGCAACAGGGCTTCCGCCGTGAACAACCACAACAGGATGATTCGATTCGGATGGACGGTCCCCCACCGTCGTCGTTTGACCCAAGCTCGCCGTCTCTACCACCTAGCGACAATTCAAAGCCCGTCGATGTTCCACCACCGTCAACTGTCTAAGCAACTCAATATAACTCCATCACGATTTGAGCAGTCGTAGACCATTCCCAATCACAAGCAGTGAGGCTCCCATGTCGGCTGCGATCGCGGCCCACAGCGATGCGAACCCGGCGAACGTCAACACGACGAACAGAGCTTTGACGGCCAGCGAGAACGCGATGTTCTGACGAATGATACTGAGCGTTCGTCGTGAATGGTGAATCAGCCACGGTAGCTTAGAAAGGTCATCGGACATCAAAGCAATGTCAGCCGTTTCGATGGCCGCATCGCTCCCCGCGGCCCCCATCGCAAGCCCGAGTGACGCACGAGCAAGTGCTGGGGCGTCGTTAACGCCATCGCCAATCATTGCGACGTGTTCATATTGTTTGACCAGCCGTTCCACCGCCACGACTTTATCTTCAGGCAATAGCTCAGCGTGAACTTCGTCGATGCCTGCTTCCTTCGCGATCGCTTTGGCCGTGCCTTCGTTGTCACCGGTCAGCATCACCAGTTGCTCGACACCTGCTTCATGAAGTTGACGAATCGCATCGCGGGTTTCTTCCCGAATGGCGTCGGCCAGTGTGATGAAACCGCAAACGTGTTCATCGTTTCCAACCACCACCACGGTTCGCCCCGCTTCCGTCATCGATTCCAACTGCTCGTGAACCTCCGGTGTCTCCTGTCGGCGCTGTTCCAAGTAGCGATGTGAACCCAACCAAAACGGCTTGCCGTTGATGATTCCTGCCGCTCCTTTGCCCTGAATGGTTTCAAACTCGCCGGCGGGGACAAGCTGCAGTTCCCGACGTTTGGCTTCTTCGACAATCGCACGAGCCAAAGGATGGTTGCTGTTGAGTTCCAACGCACCGGCTCGCAACAGTAGCTCCGCTTCGTCATGTCCGTTCATCGGCACTACGTCGACAACTGTCGGCTCTCCCCGTGTCAATGTGCCGGTCTTGTCCATCGCTATCGCCTTGAGGTGGGCGGGGACTTCAATAAACACTCCTCCTTTGATGAGTACGCCATTGCGAGCAGCAGCAGCCAATGCAGCGACGACGCTCACGGGAGTTGAAATCACGAGGGCACACGGGCAAGCGATGACCAGCAATACCAGCGAACGGTAGAGCCAGACTGACCACTCTCCCCCGAAAACCAGCGGTGGAATCACCAGCATCAGGAAGGCGACGATCATGACCACAGGTGTATAGATGGCGGCAAACTTCTCGACCCACTTTTCCGACGGAGCACGTTTGGACCCGGCGTCACCAACCATCTTGATGATGCGAGCCAGCGTCGTGTCATCAGCAGCTTTGGTCGTTTCGATTTCCAGCAAGCCATCACCATTGATAGTTCCGGCAAATACTTCGTCATCGGCTTCCTTTTCAACAGGAACACTTTCTCCGGTAATCGGTGCCTGATTCACACCACTGATTCCGCTAAGGACACGACCATCAAGCGGAATCTTCTCACCGGGACGAACAACAACCGTGGAACCGACCGGCACATCAGCGGGAGCCACGTCGTTCACGTCACCTGCTTCGCCCCGAAGGTGAGCGGTTGGTGGTGACAAGTCCATCAATGAAGCGATGGCGCGACGTGCCCGGCCTACGCTCCATGACTCAAGCAGTAGTGAGAACGAAAACAGAAACGCAACCGTCGCCCCCTCGAACCATTCGCCAATCAATACCGCTCCAATCACGGCGACTGACATCAACAGGTTCATATCGGGACGCAATGAGACAAGCGACCGCCACGCTTTCGGCAGCACCATCAGCAGACCTGCAACGATGCCGATGCTGTAAAGCACGATCGATGCAATCGGTACCGATTCCGACTCACCCGTCCACAGTTGCAAAGCCAACCCGCTCAGTCCGAACAGACCACTCACCGCAGTCAGTATCGAACGCTGATGCTTTTGCCAGAACGAAAGGTCGTTACTCGTCGCACCATCGTCCTGCCAAGGCTCGGACTTCAGGCCAGCCCGTTCGATTGCCGCCAGCACATCCGTTCGTGACACGTCTAGTGAAGACGTGTCAACGGACAGCTTGCCATTCAATAAATCAAAACCGAGTCGATCTTCATCGCCCAATAGCGGAATCAATTCACGTTTGAGGAGTGTGACCTCCTCAGCGCAATCCATCCCGTGAATGAGCAGCTCGATTTCCTTTTTGTTGCTCTCCATACTCACTCGTCATCACTCCGTTGGCTTCGGTGGTTGCTCACCAAACTTAGCTTCATATCTCGCGGCAAATTTCTCGAAGTTTTCCGGGCTGCACTCAAAGCACTGCGATTCAGGTCTGTCATGTTCGTCGCACCAGTCGCCTTTCGCTTTGAAGTCGGCGACCAGTGACGTCTTGCATAAAGCACATTCGTCTTCGGGAACACCGTGTTCGTTGCACCACCAGCCGTTGTGATCATGTCCAGCGTGGTCTTCGCCCTCATGATCGTGGTCAGCATGTTCTTCTGTGCTGACTGTGTCCGTGCTGGAACTACACCCGGTCAATCCGAGCGTGGTGAATCCGAACATCGCCAACAACATCATTCCATAAACCAAACGCATTGCAGTTTCTCCTTGCAATCAACTTTCATCAGCGAGTGTCGGCACCAAAACGACTCGGTTGCCTTTGAGTGGAACTCTCGCTGAACATCTCACTATCAACCTGTTCGCCATTGATCTTCTGCGGGGTCTCATCACCGTGAGCCGGTTCATCCGCAGAACCCAATGGGCTTTGAAATACCATGTAAAGCACTCGCAAGACCAGCAGCGACATCACCATCGCACTGACAACGCCTCCAATGACGACGGTTGCGAGCGGTCGCTGAACTTCCGCACCCATTCCAGTGCTGAGGGCCATCGGGACAAATCCCAACGCAGCCACCAGCGTTGTCATCAATACAGGACGAAGCCGAGTCAAAGCTGCTTCTTCGACTGCGGATTCCAAATCCCGACCGCGTTGGCGTAGTTGCCGAATCGTGGAGACCAGCAGCATGTCATCCAGCACCGCAACGCCGGATAAGGCCACAAAACCAACTGCCGCAGAAATAGAGAATGGCATGTCTCGCAGCCACAACGCGATCACTCCGCCGGTCCACGCAAACGGAATGCCGGTGAAGATTCTCACGGTATCGATGGCGTTACCGTAGGTCACGTACAGCAGCGAAAAGATCAGTACCAACGCGACCGGAACAACGATAAACAACCGTTGCCGAGCTTGAATCATGTGTTCAAACTGCCCGCCGAATTCGACGTGATATCTTGCCGAGGGCAGTGTTACCTGTTCCGCGATCTTTCTCTCCGCTTCTGCAACGAAGCTGCCGACATCGCGGCCTCGCACATTTACGGATACAGTGACTCGGCGTTGCCCCCATTCGCGGGCGATCTGTGATGGGCCACTCGTGAACTTCACTTCGGCCAATCGTCCAAGCGGAATCTGTTCGCCGCGTGGCGTTGTGACCGGAATCGAGGCAATCTTCTCCGGGTCGTCACGGAATTCGTCAGGAAGTCGAACGGTCAGTGGAAAACGAAGCTGTCCTTGAAACACGTCGCCAACAGGACGATTGCCAACGGCTTCGACCAAGTCCAAGACGCTGGAGGCCGGGATTCCGTAGCGAGCGATTTCGTTCTGTTTGATTATCACTTGCAACATCGGCTGCCCGGTCAACTGAGTCGCACCGACATCCGCTGAACCGGGAACGTCGAGCAGCACTCGCTCGATTTCGGTGGCCTTGGCGGCAAGCGTATCCAGATCATCGCCGTAGAGTTTGACTGCAATGTCGCTACGACTACCGGTTCCCAATTCGTCCATTCGCAGTTTAATGGGCTGAGTGTAGGCGAGTCGCTGGCCGGGAAGTGTTCGCAGCTTCTGCTCGAACAACGCCGTCAGTTCAGCTTGCGTAGCTGCCTTCTTCCATTCGTCTCGCGGTTTGAGCGTGATGAACACATCAGTCAATTCGAGTCCCATTGGATCGGTGGCAATTTCTGCCGAACCGATGCGGCTCCAGACATGAGCCACTTCATCCGGAAATTCGTCCAAAAGCGCCTTTTCCATCTGCGTATTGAAACGCATCGACTCATCCAGTTGTGTCCCCGCCAGCCGGACTACGTTGATTGCAACCGAGCCTTCCGAAAGTTGTGGCATGAACTCGGTGCCGAGGTTTGGAGCAATCATCCCGAAAGCGACTACCAACACAGCCACCGCGAATCCGATGATGGCTGTCTTCTGGTGCATCGTGAAGTGCAACACGGGGCGGTAGAGCCGCTTGAGGATACGCACGAGCAGCGGCTCACGATGACTCATTTTCTTGGGCAGCAGCAGACTGGCCAGCACCGGCATTAACGTCATTGAAAGCAGCATCGAACCGGCCAAGGCGAAGATGACCGTCAGTGCCATTGGACGGAACATCTTGCCTTCGATGCCTTCCAGCGTCAGGATCGGCAAATAGACGATCATGATGATGAGTTCGCCGAACATCGTCGGGCCGCGAACTTCAACCGCCGCGTCACGGATGCGTTCCAATCGACTGCGATTGAGTGGATTGGCCTGCGACAAATGACGCACACAATTCTCAACCATCACGACCGAACTATCGACGACCAACCCAAAGTCGATCGCACCCAGACTGAGTAGGCTGGCAACAATCCCGAAACGCCACATGCCACTGAATGCAAACAGCATCGACAGCGGAATTGCTAACGCGACGATGAGACCGGCTCGCAGGTTGCCGAGAAAGAAGAACAGCACGGCGATAACCAGCAGCCCGCCTTCAAACAGGTTCTTTCGGACGGTGTCGATCACGGAATCGACCAGTTCCGTGCGGTCATACATCGTTACCAGAGTCATACCCGGCGGCAGGTTGGCCTTGATTTCCTCGACTCTTTGTTTCAGTGCATCGGTGTACTGATGCGTGTTCTCTCCCATCAGCATGAAGCCAAGCCCCATGACAGCTTCACCATTGCCGTCTGCTGTCACTGCACCACGTCGTATTTCATGGCCGACTTCAACGGTCGCCACATCCCGAATCCGGACCGGCACACCATCACTCGCCTTGATCACAATGTTTTCAATCTGCGAAATATTAGTCGTGCGTCCCAGTCCCTGAACGAGCAACATTTCGCCCATGCGATCGACGTTGCCACCGCCGACATTGCGATTGTTCTCTTGCAACGCATCAACGACTTCGCCAAACGTCAGCCCGCGCGACACCAAACCTGCCGGATCAATGCGAACTTGAAACTGTTTTTCGTAGCCACCCCAACTGTTGATTTCGGCAGTGCCCGCTACGGTTCGCAGCTGTGGTTTGACCACCCAATCGTGTGTGGTGCGAAGCTCGGTCAGCATTCGCATCCGCTCAGACTCAGGCAGCTTCGTGAAGTCCACGCCCGGATAGGTCAGCACGTAATGAAAAACTTCGCCGAGTCCCGTTGCCACCGGTCCCATCTTTGGACGACTCACCCCACCGGGAAGCTCCACGGTTGCCAGTCGTTCGCCAACAACCTGTCGGGCGAAGTATATGTCCGTGCCATCCTCGAACGTCACAACAACTTGCGAGAAACCGTACTTCGAAACCGAGCGAATGTTCTCCAGCAAAGGCAGACCGCTGAGTGACTGCTCGATTGGATAGGTGATCTGGCGTTCGATCTCTTCCGGCGACAATGCAGGTGCGGTCGTGTTGACCTGCACCATGATTGGCGTCGTGTCGGGAAAAGCATCGACATCAAGCTGGCTCAGTGCGTAGCCGCCACCCGCAATGAGTACCAGCACACCGAATAAAACGGCGAACCGATGATGTAGTGAAAGATCAATCAGGCGAGTGAGCATCGTGGGAATTCCTTTTCGTCAGGCTCAGTGACCGCAGGTGCAGCCTGCACCCAAGTTGTTTTTCAGCAATTGTGCCCGCAGCACATCGCTGCCACTACTTGCCACGACTTCACCCGGCAGCACGCCCGCAATAATCTCCGTAAACCCGTCCTGCTTGATTCCCACGCGAACCGAGCGAGCCACAAAGAACTTCGGTCGGTCTTTCTCAAAGAATCGCTTGTCGCGAACAAAGACCAGCGTATTTTCGCCGTCCCATTGAATCGACGAGTCTGGCACCACGATCGCATCCGGTTCGTCTCGCAGCACGATCTGGCCCAAACCGAATGACTCGTTGCGAAGGCTGCCGTCTTCGTTCTCAAGCTCTGCTCTCACTCGTACCGTTCGAGTCTGCCGATCAACGTCCGAACTAATCCAAATGACTTTGCCCCGATGCTCTGTCGCTTGTCCATCAGGACGATAGCGAACTTCCTGTCCGATTTTCGCAAGCGATGCTTCTTCTGCGGGAACACGAAGATCAAGCCAAACCGTTCGTGTATCGGATAGCCGAAACATTTGCGTGCCACGATCAACGACTTCGCCGACTACCGTTTCACGTTCGACCACCCGGCCCGCCAACGTGGCGATCACCACAATCAGATTGTCGCTGTCCCGCGCCTCAATCTGGTCGGTCCCCAAGTTGCGTACGGCGTCCTTCGCCTGTTCCGGCTCCAGGGAGCGAAGCCGGTCCAGATCAACCGACAGGCCGAGATTGCTGAGAGATCGAACGGTTTTCTCCACCAACGACGTCGCCTGTTGCAGTTCAGTCTGACTTTCCAGCAGCCGCTTGCCCGGAATGACATTGCGATTGGCGAGCGGTTCGATGCGACGAACGGCGTCCTGCTTCAGCCGCTCATCAGACAACGCTGACAGAAGATCGGACTTTAACCGACCCACCTTCTCGGAATCGACAACCGCTAACACCTGCCCGGCCTCGACCCAATCACCGACGTTGACCCGCACTTCCTTCACGATTCCGTCGGCGAGTGGAGAGACCTGAGCAGTCTTGGTTGCGTCATAGCGAACTTCACCGGCCGTCTCGACACTTTCGATGATTGCATTGCGTTGCACCGGTTCCACGTCAACGCCTGCACTCTGCATGGCATCGAGCGAAGCGAATTGGATTCGCGAACCCGGTAATTGACTGAGTGCCAAGTTTTCCCGACGAGGACGCACCGTCAGTGCCCGTTCCGCTCGGACAAGATCGTTGTCGGTAATCTCGGCAAGTGACTTGGTCTCGGCGAGCAATGGGTTGTGCAGCACACAGCCGTGAACGCCGTGAACATCGCAAAATGTCAACTTCGGGGAATCTTGTATCAAACCCGGAACGCAATTGATGCACTCCGCCTCCGGTACTCCGTGACTGTCGCACCACGCTGGGCCGGTTTTTGTGGGTGAGGCTGTGGCCGCAAAACTCGGCAGCTTCCAGTCATTGTGATGGCCATACCAAGCCAACGCCACTAAACCGGCAACGACCAAGACAGGCGGAATCCATCCGACTATCGCAAGTAACACTCGCCGAAAACGCGAGTTTCGCGGTCGCACCGCTGCTGATAACTCGCTATTGGGCGTGGGTTGTTGGTCGATCGCTGAATCGACTGGTATGGGTTCTGCCGAGACCTTCGGCTGAGTAATGACATTCGACATGGTGCTGCGTCCGCTGTAACAAAGAGTGACACTCAAACGATGCTTGTGGCCAAGCAAACGACAAAGCCGTTCTCAGGCAGCGCAGCACGAAGCAACCAAAGTCACTACGAAGTGCAGCCAAAAAACGGCTGAAAGAGCGTCCTACAGCAGGAACCTGCAATAAGCCGTTAGAAGCGCTCGCCCCTGCGGAGGCGATTCGTCTCGCGAAGCAAATTCGAGACGCTGAGTGACAGATGTTGCTGCCAAATCGTTGACAGCAACAATTGCGAGCGTGTCCACCATTCCTGTCAGTTCGACCGACGCATTGAACCCCGGAGGCAAGGCCCCCGCACAGAAACAATCGTGGCACGGCTCAGGACAATCAGGAGCGGCCGGAGCTTGCTCCCCTTCTGCATCACAACAGCAGTGATGCTCGCAACCTCCAAGCTCAACCGAAGAATCACCCACATCCGCACAGCAAGCCCCACCCATCGCTGGACAAACCAGCACGGTCAGGCACATCAGCAAGTGGATGTAACGGGTGAACATGCAGCAATGAAAGGGAGGTTGGACTTCAAGAGAGTATCTACTCTGACGCCTATAGTATTGGTCGATTTCCGTCCTGAGTCAATGTCGATGTAAAGATTCGAAATACCCAAAATCTCCACATTGTCGTCTTCATCCACGGCGCCATCAATGCCTTCGAGGTTGAGACGAGCCCACGTGCGTTCGATACGACATCGAATCTGCTTTGGGGGCGAACTCATACAGCCCCCTACTTCATCGCTGGAGGTTTGACGCCCATCTTGGTGAGCTTTGCAAGGTACTCGTCCGGCTGCGTGTGCAGCTTCTTGGCACAGCCAACGCAGCAGATATAGACTGCCTTGCCTTTCACGTTGACTTTCAAGGGAGCCCCCATTCCTCCCAAAGGCTCATCCATCACGGGACAGACCTTTTGTGCAGCAATTGCACTGGCGTCGGCCAGCGTTGCCTTGAAGACGCCGGGCCGAACCTGTTCGCCCTTCGCCGTGTAGTATTTGGCGAGGTACTGCTGCGGTGCAGCCTTTACTCGGTCACTGCAACCCGCACAGCACACGAACAGAGGCTTGCCTTCGACCATGACTTTTGGCGGTGCCCCCATCGAGCCAAGTTTTTTACCGCTGACTGGACATGTGGCCTGCAAGCTGATCAAAACTGCGTCAGAGAGCTTTCCGTCAGCAACTTTGCCCATCGCATGAAAAGAAACCGGCTGCGAAGCGACTCCGTTGAGCGTCACGTCCATATGTAGCAGGTGGCCGCTCACACTCGAGAGATCGACCGCGACGCCAATTGCATTGTTTTTTAGTGGCTTCAACTCGTACGGATAATCCTTCTTCCCCTCGCCGACGCGGAGTTTCAGTGACCCGCTCGCCTTCGGAGCACCAACTACCTTCCCGTCGCTATCAAGCAGCATGAACATGATGCCTTTGGGAACAATGACCGTCTCGATTCGCTGAGTTCCTACGATTTGAATGGTCCCGCCGTTCGGCCCCTGCTCTACGGCAGAATGATCGTGGCCATCGTGACTATGTGTAGCGTGCTGGTGGTCTGCGTGGTCGTGCTGTTGGGCAATGAGACTTGATGACATCGCCAGAGTTGCGAGGACCATTGCAGATATGCGGGTGAGGTTACTCAAAGACATGCTGGGTCTTTCCTTGAGAGAAGTGAAGTACAAAGGATTGGCGGAGGCCATCACGTTGTTTAGTCGTTTAGCTTGGCGAGATATTTGTCCGGATCGGCAAGCAATTTGTCCTTGCAGCTGTCGCAGCAAATCCAAACCTGTTGGCCTTGGACTTTGACCTTCTCCGGCTCGCCCATCGTGCCCAGCATCTCGCCGCTGACCGGGCAAAAGTGCTGTTTCATTGCGGACTTATGGTCTTCTTCGGAGAAGTCCGCCAGTGCCTCAGTCATCTTTTCCATGTCGGTTTTGCCCGCATGATCCCCGTCACCGTGATCGTGTCCCGAATGGTCATGCTCCGTTTCTGGGTGATCTGACGAGAAAGTACGGGCAGCGGGATTTGTTGTTTCCGTAAAATCGGATTCGGTAGTATTGCAACCGGAAATAGCAAAAAGTAGCCCGGATCCGAGTACCAGACAAAGCAGTAATTTCGACGTCATAGATTTGCTCGCAGGACAACGGTGAATCGAATGGCATTGATGCCGGACGCGGGTTTCGATGCTTTCGCCGTGCGAATCTTCATGCGAAAATCCCAAAAACTGCGAACGAGGCCCCGCAAACATCGTTTCTTCGAGTTTTTCTTTGCCAAAGCGTGAAGGACGGTCGCTTCAGAGCATCCAAAAACATGCTCGCCAAGATTGCGTCTTGAAGCGGTGAGCGGACGGCATAATGCAGTTATTCCGCCCCGAACACTCCCTGAAGGAGGTATCGCCATGAAATGCACCGAAGTTCAAGACCGACTTTCGGCGTACTACGACGGCGAGTTATTTGATGAATCGCAGGCCGCGATGGCTCGGCATCTGGCGGGTTGTGAGTCGTGCGCTGCGGAATTAGCGGGCTTCAAGGATGTAACACGAGCCGTGAACCGAATGCCGCACCCACAGGTTCCGCCTGCTGTCTGGGAGGGGCTCACGGCCCAATTGGTGGCAAACGAATCGAGCGACTCGGTCAAGCCGCAACCTGCGTCCGACCAGCAAACGAACCGGTATTGGTGGACTTCATCCCGGCAACTGGCACTGGCCGCATCGGTGCTTCTGGTGCTGGGCTTTGGGTATTGGATGAATCGCAGCATGGATCACCCCCACTCCAACAACCATGCAAATTCCGCCGACCAAGAACACAGTGCCGAGTTCGTAGCGACGATGGACCACTATCTACGCCAACTTCCTGACGATCCCGACGCCGCTGAGCAGTTTTTGTTGAATAAGTACAACGGCCGAACCGTCAATGCAGATAGTGCGGTCAAGCTGGTTGGCTATCGTCCTGCCGTGTCCGAAGGTCTGCCGGAAGGCTATTCACTGGCTTCCACAAGCGTGCTGAAAATGCCCTGCTGCACATGCGTAAAGGCAGTTTGCAAAAGGTTGGATGGCTCAACTCTCGTCTTGTTTGAGCACGATGACGAGAAAACAGAATGGTTTGGCCAGCGTCAGTCAAACATGGCAATATGTGGCGACAAAGAGTGTTGTTTGGTTGATCTCGATTCGAGTATCGCGGCAACATGGAAAAGAGGTTCGCGATCACTGACTGCTGTGGGTGTGCGCGATGTTGATGAAGTAAACACGCTGGTCAGCTGGCTGGATAAGAAGGTTGGGACAGCACTGTGAGAAGCAACTAATCAATGAGTAAAGCAACCGCAATGAATCGAGTCAGTCAAATTTACGAACATCATCGCAGCAAGCTGTGGATCGCCCAAGCCATCGTGTTGCTCGGTGTTGGTTTGTTGCTGGGCATGTCGATGCGTGGCGACGGCTCGACGGACGGCGGTACGTCGGCTCAGGAAAACCATTCAGGGCATGCCCATGCCTCCGCAGGGAAGAGCGAAGCTCAAATTTGGACTTGTTCGATGCATCCGCAGATTCGTCGTGACGGACCGGGTAGCTGCCCAATCTGTGGGATGGACTTGGTGCCGGTCAAGAAGTCTGCCAGCGGCATTCGCACCGTCTCGATCAGTTCGGATGTGAAGAAGCTGATGAACGTGCAGACAGTTCCGGTTGCTCATCGCTACGTTACGGCCAACGTTCGCATGGTGGGAAAAATTGAGTACGACCGAACACGTCTTGCCCATATCACCGCCTGGGTTGCTGGCCGCTTGGACCGACTTTTCGTTGAGTTTGAAGGCGTGGAAGTTAACAAGGGCGACCATATGGCCTATATCTACAGCGAAGAACTCTACACAGCTCAGGAAGAACTGGTTGCTGCTCAGCAATCGAAAGCCGACCGTCCAGCGTCACGATTTGTGGAGCCGTTGAATCTGGCCGAGTCCGCTCGCGAAAAGCTGCGGCTGCTTGGCATTACCGAGAAGCAAATCAGAGAAATCGAACAGCGAGGAAAACCGAGTACACACCTAACGATCTACTCTCCCGCCGCTGGAATCGTCGTCAAGAAACACCGCGAGGAAGGCGATCGTGTTCGCACCGGAGATCGAATCTACACAGTTGCCGACTTGGATCATCTGTGGGTGCAAATGGATGCGTATGAATCCGATTTGCCTTGGCTTCGCTACGGACAGGATGTTGAGTTCACAACAGAAGCTTACCCCGGTGAAGTCTTTCATGGCCGAATCGCGTTCATTGATCCGGTGCTGAATGAAGCAACAAGAACGGTGAAAGTACGAGTCAATGTGTCCAACGAAGACGGACGTCTCAAGCCGGAGATGTTTGTTCGCGCAATTGTGAAATCCAAGATCGCTGCGGGTGGACGAGTTCTTGATTCGTCGCTTGCCGGAAAGTGGATCAGCCCGATGCACCCCGAAATCGTCAAGGACGGACCAGGCGATTGCGATGTTTGCGGGATGCCATTGGTACGAGCCGAAACGCTTGGTTATGTCACAGCGGAACCGAGCGACACAGCCAAACCACTGGTGATTCCGGTTTCCGCCGCATTGCTGACCGGAACACGAGCCATCGTCTATGTGCAGGTTCCTGACGCTGAAGAACCGACGTATGAGGGTCGCGAAATTGTGCTTGGCCCACGGGCCGGAGACTACTACCTCGTCAAAGCCGGTTTGAAAAAAGGCGAACTGGTTGTCACCAACGGCAACTTCAAGTTGGATAGTGCTCTGCAAATTTCTGCCAAGCCATCCATGATGACGCCTGAAGGCGGTGGTGGCGGTGGAGGGCACGATCACGGTGGCGAAAAAAAGCCCGTTGCCGAGGGCGAGCCGATGCAAATCGCAGGACGTTCGGGAATGTCGCTCCCATCGGAGTTGGAAAAGCAATTACATCAAACGATAGAGTCTGTCGAAACGATCGGCAAAGCTATCGAAAGTGCTGAACTTGATGCGATTCGTGACGGCTACACTCAACTTGGAAAAGGCATCGCCGCGTTGAAGGTTGATCAGTTGTCCGGCGATATGCGGGCGCAACTGGAGGAGTTCGCGATGCTGCTCAGAAACGATGCGGTCGAAGGCCAGGAGGTGAAGTCGCTACAAGATGCTGACCGGGTCTTTTTGGTGACGAAGCGACACGCGGAACGTTTGCAGCAGATGTTTGGGCTATCTCACACCGGACACCAGATGGCTGAACAGAGCCTCGATGTTCCCGCCGAGTTTCGCAATCAACTCAGCCAACTCGTCAATCCTTACGTTGCGATCTCGCAAGCGTTGGCGGCAGACGATGCCACGTCCGCCACAAACGCCGTGGCGGGACTTCATCAGACCGTCAGCACAATCAATGCTCAGTCCTTGACGGGCAAAGCCGCTGAACGTTGGAATTCAGAACTGAACAGTCTCTCGGCAATCGCAGCTCGACTATCAAAGGCCAATGACCTGAAAACGCTTCGTTCATCTTTCGCACTACTGTCGGACGAGCTTTTGACGCTTCAACGCGTTTTCGGACTGGCGGGTAGTGATAAGCTCTTCGAGCTTCACTGTCCGATGGCATTCGAGGGTCGCGGAGCAAGTTGGATTCAAACCGACGACGCTGTTCGCAATCCGTACTACGGTGCTTCGATGCTGAAGTGTGCGGACAAGGTCGAGCCGCTAGGTGAGAAAGCGCCGCCGCCGGATGAGCACGCCGGGCACAATCACGGGTAGGAGTACGAGTCGTGCAAATCTTTCAGCCGCATTTTTGGAAACCAGAAACGAGAATAAAACGCTTTGATGACCGAACCTTCCAATGACATAGCTCCCGATATTCAAAGCGCCCGTCGCACTATTCTCGGCGGCACCATCTGGTTCTGCCTGCACAATAAACTCGTCGTCTTTCTGCTTGTCTTGGCAATCATGGGCTGGGGCGTCATGGTCGCCCCGTTCGATTGGAAAGTCGGCAGTCTGCCTCGCGACCCAGTTCCCGTCGATGCGATTCCCGACATCGGCGAAAACCAGCAGATCGTTTTCACCGAATGGATGGGCCGCAGCCCGCAGGATGTCGAAGACCAGATCGGCTATCCAATGACGGTTGCCCTCTTGGGCATCCCGGAAGTCAAGACCATCCGCAGCTACTCGATGTTTGGCTTCTCTACGATCTACGTGATCTTCAACGAGAACGCTGAGTTCTATTGGTCACGTTCCCGTGTGCTGGAAAAGCTCAACAGCCTACCCGCCGGAACTCTGCCCGAAGGCGTGCAACCGACGCTCGGGCCCGACGCCACCGCCCTTGGTCAAATTCTGTGGTACACGCTGGAAGGCCAAGACCCAGACGGAAATCCTACCGGTGGTTGGGACCTACATGAGCTGCGAACCATTCAGGATTGGTACGTTCGCTACTCAATCGCCTCGGCAGAAGGCGTCAGCGAGGTTGCTTCGATTGGAGGTTTCGTTCAGGAATACCAAATCGATGTCGATCCCGATGCAATGCGAGCCGCTAAGGTGTCGCTCACCGATGTGTTTGGGGCCGTTCGTATGTCCAACGTCGATGTCGGTGCGAGGACCATTGAACTCAATAAAGCCGAATATGTCATTCGCGGACTGGGATTCATCGAGCAGGTTGAAGATATCGAGAAGACCGTCGTCAGAGTCGCCGATGACGTGCCGATCACGATTAAGGACGTGGCAACCGTCAGACTTGGGCCGGCTTTGCGTCGTGGGGCGCTGGATAAGGCGGGAGCCGAAGCTGTGGGCGGCGTGACAGTCGTTCGCTATGGGTTCAACCCGCTGGAAGCCATCAAGAACGTCAAGAAGAAGATCGAAGAAGTGTCGCCCGGATTGCCCAGCAAAGTGCTGGTCGATTACACGCGGACCACGGCTGAGCAGGTTGATGCCTACGGCAAGTCACACGACCTTCCGGCGATCACCGGTTCGACACCCAACCACGATCCTTGGGTTCAGCACCTACGTGGAACGCCCCGTGACAAATGGCCAAGCTGGATCACGACCAGCCAAGTCCGAGTCGTTCCCTTCTACGACCGCACCGGAGTCATTTACGAAACGCTGGGAACGCTCAATACTGCACTATCAGAAGAAATCCTCGTCACCATTATCGTGATTCTGGTGATGGTTCTGCACCTGCGTAGTTCGATACTCATCAGTGCCTTGTTGCCGCTGGCCGTGTTGATGGTCTTCATCGCCATGAAGACGTTTGGAGTGGATGCCAACATCGTCGCACTGTCCGGCATTGCCATCGCCATTGGAACGATGGTCGATATGGGAATCATTCTCTGCGAGAACATTCTCAAACACTTGGACGAGGCCGACCCGAATGAAGATCGCGGCCACGTCATCTTTCGCGCATCGAACGAGGTCGCAAGTGCTGTTCTAACCGCCGTTTCGACAACGGTTGTCAGCTTCCTTCCCGTGTTCACAATGATAGCTGCGGAAGGCAAGCTCTTTCGTCCTCTCGCTTTCACCAAGACGTTTGCGCTCGCAGCATCGGTTATCGTGGCCCTCACCATCATTCCACCAGCAGCCCATATTCTGATGGGCGGGCGAATGCAGGCAGGCTCACTTCGCAGATACTCCATGATCGCTCTTGTCGCCGCAGGCGTGCTCGCGATGTTCTTCGTCTCGTGGTGGGTTGGAACTATCGTAATCGGTCTTGGCCTCTACAAGCTGCTCGAACCACGCATTCCGACCCAATACAACCACTACGCACCCTTCCTTGCGAGTGCTATCGCGGTCTTGGTTGTCGGGGTAATTCTGACGGAACACTGGTTGCCACTTGGGCCGCAAAAAGGACTCACACGAAATCTGTTATTTGTCGGGATGCTCATTGGAGGATTGCTTGGGTTCTTCACGATCTTCCAACGCTTCCTCTACGAGCCAATCCTTCGTTGGTGTCTCGCTCACAAGTTGTTCTTCCTTTCAATTCCAACAGCAATTCTTCTGTTTGGCGGTAGTGCGTGGCTTGGTTTTGACCGCGTATTTTCATTCATCCCGAAACTCGCCTCGAATGTCGGTATCGAGCAATCGACGATCCGTGAGTCGAAGCCTTGGACAGCCGCCAGCGAAACGCTACCCGGTATCGGCAAAGAGTTCATGCCGCCTCTGGATGAAGGTTCATTCCTCTACATGCCGACGACGATGCCACACGCTTCGATCGGCGAAGCAATGGACGTGTTGCAATTGCAAAACAAGTTCCTCATCTCCATTCCCGAAGTCGATTCGGTCGTTGGCAAGATAGGTCGAGCCGACAGTCCACTCGACCCGGCTCCAATCTCAATGATCGAAACGTTTATCACCTACAAATCGGAATACAAGACCGACCAGAACGGCAATCGCCTAAAGTTTCGCTACGACGAAGAAGATAAGAACTACGCCCGCGATGAACAGGGCATGCTGATCGAAGACCTGCATGGCCGCCCATTCCGGCAATGGCGTGATGAAATCAACTCGCCCGAAGATATCTGGCAGAAAATCACAGAAGCCGCCGACATTCCCGGTACGACGTCAGCTCCGAAGTTGCAACCGATCGCGGCTCGTATCGTGATGTTGCAGAGTGGTATGCGGGCACCGATGGGAATGAAGATCAAAGGCCCAGATCTCGAAACCATTGAACGTGTCGCTCTACAAATCGAGGGACTCCTGAAGCAAGTCCCTACGGTTCAGGCGTCCGCCGTGATCGCTGACCGCATCGTCGGAAAACCATATCTGGAAATCGACATCGACCGCGATGCAATCAAACGCTACGGCCTGCATATCCGCAGCGTTCAAGATGTCATCGAAGTCGCAATCGGCGGACGTCGTATCACCACGACCGTTGAAGGACGCGAGCGCTACCCGGTTCGAGTCCGCTACGCACGAGAGCTGCGAGACGATGCGGAGTCGCTGGAACGCATCCTCGTACCAACGCCAATGGGGCAACAGATCCCGCTCGCACAATTGGCCGACATCCGTTACGTGCGCGGCCCCCAAGTTATCAAGAGCGAAGACACCTTTCTATTGGGCTACGTCCTGTTCGACATGAAGGCAGGCAACGCCGAGGTCGATGTTGTCGAAGATGCTCAAGCGTTCTTGCAGGAAAAGATCGACAGCGGTGAGCTTGTACTGCCTGCCGGTGTCAGCTATTCCTTCGCCGGAAACTACGAGAACCAGCTTCGTTCGCAAAAAACCTTGATGGTTGTCCTTCCGCTGGCACTCGGAATCATCTTTCTGATTCTCTACTTCCAGTTCAAATCCGTCATCACGACTTCGCTTGTTTTCAGCGGCATCATGATCGCTTGGTCCGGTGGTTTCATCATGCTCTGGTTGTACGGGACCGACTGGTTCCTGAACTTCAACCTGTTCGATACGAACATGCGTGAACTGTTTCAGGTCCACACGATCAATCTCAGCGTTGCAGTCTGGGTCGGCTTCCTCGCATTATTCGGTATCGCCACCGATGACGGGGTTGTGATCGCATCCTACTTGGAAGACAGTTTCCGCAGAGACCGCATCACCAGTGCTCAGCACGCCCGCGAAGCCACCGTTACCGCTGGATTGCGTCGCGTTCGACCCTGCCTGATGACCACCGCAACGACCATCCTTGCCTTGATTCCCGTTCTCACGTCCACCGGTCGAGGCAGTGACATCATGGTTCCCATGGCCATTCCAAGTTTCGGCGGCATGGTGATTGCGATTATCACGATGCTTGTCGTTCCTGTGCTTTACTGCTCGGTGATGGAATGGAAGCTTCGGTTTGGAATCGACGATCCAAGGTTCGCGGCAAACGCATAGCTTTCGCCGGCTTCACGGTCAGTCAAGGCGAATAAGTTTACTGATTTCTTGTGAAGAAGCCGTGAGGCCCTGCATCTAAATCACCAGAGAACGCGGGAGTGCAGTTATTGCGGCTGCTCGGCCTGTGACGTTCTGGGCGGACCTTCTCCTTGGAGGGAATGAACGATGTTAAAGGCTGTTATGACTTGCGTACTTGGTCTCGGATTGATCGGCTCAACCGTAGTGTTGTCAGCGGCGGATGCGAGCCAGGTCGACAGTCAGTATGTGCAGGCTGCGGAAAATGTGAACTCATCGAAGGTGGCAAAGCCAACGTGCTGCGCGAAGCGAGCTTACTGCTGTAAGATCGAGAGGCCATGTTGCCGATAGCGGCACTCGATGACCGACTGATTGCGACGACAGTACGTCACACAGGATGTGAGACAGGAATGTCGCCCCACTTCTCTTGTAGGTACTCCAGCACAAGTCGGCGATGCCAGAGTTTCGGCAGGTGTTAGCTGCAAAGGAGGCAGCTTGAGTGGAATTCTTCTTGGCGAAGCTGGGTTTCAATACTCCGCTTCGCCATTCGCTCCATAAATTCCACTTCGTAGACTTCCCAGTCGACGCCGTGCTTCTTGTAGGCATCCAGAATGTCTTTGGTCGGGGTGGAAGTTCCGGGACGTGCTCGTGCGGACCACAAGACTTTCGTTGATGACCATTGAGAAGTACATCAAGAGAGCCATGCCAGCAGCGACCGTCCCCTTGCCGTATGCCTTCATCAGGAACATGGCAATGCCGCCAGCCGATTGATATTGAACTGTGTCAGGTCAGCGATTTGCCGCAGCAGTTGTAACATCCGGCAATCAAAGCTCCAAACAGCCAACCTAGTACAAAAATCTCGATAACGCCGAGAACCGTTTCCCAAAGCGGCATGTCCCACCGCATGATCGTCGTGACATCGACACCGTGCATCAGGCTGTTAAAGAACCGAATCGCTACTTCCTGCGGAACAGTCATCATCACGAAGACACAGCCCAGATAGGAAACGGCACAAGCGACCGCAACTGCGAAACCGAACCGGGCAATACTCAGTTTATTCATGGCTGTCCTCGTGGCGTTTGGAATGGTGGTCGGAATGGTCGGTCATGTGCCCACGCATCATCAACAGATGGCAGGCAAGCATCAGAACCATAAACACGGTTAATGTCACTCCTTCACTGACGCCAAAGTAAGGCAAAACGAAAATCAGGAGCATCGGTAAGCCGCAGCCGATCAACATGTGCAGGAAATGTTTCATGCTATTTGCCTCGCGTTTCTTTCTCGGCCATTCGTCTGACCGTTCGGATGCACGGCATCCCGGTTTCTTCAGCAACGACCACAAGAATTAGCATTGAGGCGTGGCCAACAGCAAGCAAAAAAACCGCAAAGCCAGCGAGCTTTTGACAGCTGTGGCGTTACGGTTCCGAGGAGGCCGCTGTTTGAGTGCGTCTAGTGTTTGTGATCCGTGTGCTCGTGGTCATGGCCTTCCAACGTCCCGTCCTTGATCAGTTTCTCAGCCTTGGCGAGAGTTCCGGCGGGATCGGCCTTCGCCTTCTTTGAGCAGCCTTCGCAGCAGAGGTAGACTGGCTTGCCTTCAATTTCCAGCTTGATGGGTTTTCCCATTGAACCGAGGAAGCTGGTGTTTGCGACGGCGCAATACTTCTGAGCTTCGATGGCCATTCGTTCGCCCATTGGCCGCTTAGCGAGCGTCTCGGTCGCGTCACGCAACTTCATGACCGTTTTCACCGTCTTCTCGCCACCTTTGACGGCGTCTTCTTTACACGCCTTGCAACACAAAAAGACTGGTTTGCCTTCAACCATGACCTTTATCGGAGTGCCCATCGTGCCGAGGCGGTCGTAGGTCATGATCGGGCAAAACCGTTGTGCCTCGGCCAATTTCTGGTCTTCGGAGGGCAACGCCAAAAGGGCTTTGGTGATCTTATTTTCTCTCTTTATCATCGCTTCATGATCATGCCCTTTATTGGCATCGTCGTGGCCTTCGTGAGCCGAGGCCGAGCCGGAAGCAAAGCTGACCGTGGCCACGGCAATGGCGAGCAGCAGCAGCATGAGCGGAGATCGTGTAATCTTCATTCTGGGGAATCCTTTGTTCGGAACCAAGGTGAACTGCCCATCGTCGCCCGGGCAGAAAATCGTCCTGCGTCGCAACGATGAAAAACCAATCTACATTGCCGCTTTAGATGCGGCTCGAACCAGTTTCTTCACGGACTGTCCGAAAATTTTTCAGTGACGCTTTTGTCACTTGATTCGGACTGGCAACCATCGGTTTTTTGGGGTAATGACTCGGCCTTCATTTCCATCATCAGGAAGTAGTTCAGTCCCGTTCGGATTACAGCAACCGCTGCTAGCTTTCCAATGTGGTCCCAACTGGGCGAAACGGCAGTCCCGAGAATATCGGCGCCAAGCTGGAATTCCAACGCCAGCGAAAGGTATCTCGCAAGAATCAGTCGCGTTGGAGCGAAGTCTTCCGGCTGTCCGCTCGCAAAGCTGCGGATCAGGTGAACGATGGCCACGCACACGCCGATCGTGACCAGTGTGGCACCAAGGACTTCAATCGCGAGTTGTATCCAACCGACGACCAAGATGACGTTTTGCTCAATCAGGCTTGTTTCAGACATAACACGTCATCCTCAATGATGCTTGTACCAGCCGACTCGTTTAATGTCGTTCCAAGAAGTTGTCTGATGGCACTGGCCGCATTGATCGACTCTCGCATGAGGCTTTCCCGCAACGCGAGCCGAAATCATGTTGAAGTGCATCATGTAGTGACTCGGGGGTGCCTGATGGCACTGGCTGCAATCAGTCGATTGCGGCGAAGGGTGTTTGTATTCAGGGATCGTCCAGCGATCGGTCGCGTGGCACTGAGCACAATCAGAACCGAACAAGTTCTGATGCCGGTCGCCATTGGAATGGCAAGACGCACAGTCCAACACAGACTCATTCAAGCTGATGCGAGAGTGCGGTGAAACGCCCGAATCGAGTTTTTCACTCAGCCGCAGGTAGGCGGCGACTTCCTCCGTTCCCGGCTCGGCATCCTGCATTTTCTTCATACCGATGCCCGTCAGCAGCGAATGGTCCATCAACGACAATTTTGCATCGACGCCGCGATGTTCCAGATGGCACTGCTTACAGGTGTTGACACTGGCGTGAAATGCGGTTGGCTGGCGTTGCAAAAGAGATTCATTGTTGGCGTGACAAAGAATGCACTTCGCCGTGTCCACTCCCTTAACCGGCGTGTGACAAGCGTTGCAGTTGTTCGCAAGACTTGCGTGGGCGGCTGAGAGCGGACCCGGGTTGACTGCTTGGTGCATCGAATGAGAAACGACTTCCGTCGCCTCACTCGGAATCCATCCCACTCCATAGGCCACCGCAACTCCGGCGACAAGAACTAGAATGATGATCGTCCATCGTGTCATTGCAGCACCTGCTACTCAAACCAACGCAAGCCGAAGTAGACGGCGTAATACACATGCACGAACATCAGAGCGTACAAGACAAAGGAAAGCACGATGTGGAACTTCAGCCACTTGCCGAACCACTGCTTGAAATCCTCGTGAGTGCGAATGGCGTATTCGACGTCCGCGATTGATTCAGCAAGACGCACTAAAGTGATCGAATCGGCTCTTGCAACGGATGGCTCCGTGCTCGGCTCCGGAAGAAAGAACCCAGCCATCAGGCGCGTGAAGAACCCGGAGAAAGGGCGTAGGCATTTTGCGGCAGACGGATCAGCTTGTGTATTCACAAGAGCTTCGTCATAAGCGGCTTGCAACTCGTTCAGCATCGTCTTCTTTTCGCGAATCTCCTTGGCGAAACCGGACATCAGGTATCGGCCCACAAAACCACTGACGACAACCAGCAGCGTCATCGCGGTCAAAGCAATCCCAACGACGCTTTCGTACTTATGGCCGCTGTGAATGATGGCCAGAATCGGTCCGAGCACGCCCGCGTAAATGTGCCACGCTAATAGTGTCCGCATGGAGACGTGCTTGGTGACCGACTTCTTTAGACTCTTGCTGCGTTTGACGATCAAGTAGGCGAGCGGAACGAGCATCAGAGTTGCCCCGGCGACTCCGAAAACTCCACCCCAGAAACTTCCTGCAAACCGGTGTGCGTGATGAAGCGGAAAGCCAAGCCATGCGAGCAACATCAACATGACCAGGCCGGTAACGACGATTTTCTCTCGTTCCTTCATGCCTCAACGCTCACATCTTGTTTCGCCTTCGCTTGGCAGCACAGAATCATCCCGGCTTGACGGTCTTCCGGCTCCAAGCCGTCATCAACTTCCATCGTGACTTCGCCGGAGAGCAGCTTCGCGACACAAATGCCACAGGTTCCAACGCGGCACGAGTAGTCGATTTCAACATCAATACGTTCTGCCGCTTCGAGGATTGTTTCGTCTGCCAGCAATTCCGTTGACTTGCCGGAAGTCGCGAACGTGACTTTGGCTCCCGTCGCTTTCGGCTCGTGAGCTTCCTGCCCTTTGGCAACTTTGGCTTTCGGCTTTTGTGTCGAGCCAAAGTTTTCGGTGTGAATGTTGTCCGCAGGAACTTCGAGTTCTGCCAGCATCCCCTTGGTTGCTTCCATCATTGCCGGAGCACCGCAGATATGAACCCGCTTGGTTGCGATATCAGGCACCCATTCAGCAAGCAGTTCTTTGCTCAGCCGTCCTTTGCGATAACCGTCCAAGTCCTTCTCAATGCGACTCATCGCAACATGCACGTGCAAGTTGTCGTACCGCTCGTCGAGTCGTTTGATTTCTGACTCGAAGATGAAGTGCTGTGGATCACGACAGGCGACGATGAAATGAATTTCGCCCGGCCAACACATATCGGTTAACGCCCGCGTCACGCTCATCATAGGCGTGATGCCAACGCCACCGGCGACCAGCACCACACTGTCAGACTCTTCGCCGGTAAAAGTGAACCGTCCACTGGGAGCTTTCACTTCCAGCGTGTCGCCGACTTTCAGTTGGTCACAGATGTAGCGTGACCCCGCACCCTTGTCTTCTCGCTTAACGGTGACTTCGCAGTAGTACGCTTGTGTGGGAGCGGAAGAAATCGTGTAGCTCCGCCGGATCGGCTTTTCGCCTACGGGAAGCGTGAAGGATAGGAATTGTCCCGGCAAGTAGCTAAACGGAATCCGTCCGCCATGACAGGCGACCATCCGAATCGTTTTGACATCATCGGTCTCGTCGGTGATCTTAGCAACTCGCAGCCGACAGAGTTTTTTCTTCGCAACCGGAATCAATCCGCTCGCGTCAACTCCATCGGCGGGAGCTTCGGTTGGGCAGCCATCATCAGTCGCACAACAATCGCTTACCGGTTGAGAGTCGAGGGCTGAGGGTCGAGAGTCCGAGGGAAGTGTGCTGGGAGCGGTCGATTGTGTGTTCGCGCCGCCATTCCCGGTTCCCCCACTTCCGGCTTGGCCCCCGCCAGCACTCGCGTTCGCTGTCGAGAGTCTTTCCAGCAGTGATGCCGCGCGTCGCATCTTAAAGAAGTACATCCAGATCATCGCCGCCGCAAACAGGATCAGAACAGCCATCAAGCTGGTGTGAAACGGCGACATGCCCCACAGCAATGCGTTTGACGAGGCAGTGTTCACGGCATCGTCGATATTGAGTTCACGTTTGAACCACTGCAATGCGACGTTTCGAGGAGCCTTTCCTTCACTCAAAGCACGATGAGCTGCGAGACCGCTTTCAAAGTCATTCAATCCTTCGCGAATCTTGGCCGTTGCCGCCTGCATTGCAGCGAAGTCATCACCCGCAGCCGAACGTGATAGTTCGTCAAAGCCTTCGCTCAATAACCGAGTTCCGGCGATCATTCGTCCGTGAGCTTCCTGCTCCAATTCCCCGCGACGTTCCATCGGCAAATCGGGCAGTTCCATCAAAGACGGATAGAGGTCTTTGGGCTTGGGCGCGCCCATCTTCTCCATCATGCCATCCATCATCGCCCCCATGCCGCCGCCCATCATCCCGCCGCCTTTGCCACCCATGCCATTCTTCGGACCGGCACCTTCCGGCGGCCCTCCCATGCCACGAGCTCCCGAACCGCCGTCATTCGCATTGGCTTCTCCGGGGTGATGTGCTGCGTGCTCTTCGGGCGACACCTGAGCGATCGCGGTCGAAGCCGTCGCTACAAACAACAGCACTAACGCTGTGTAGGTTGTTGGCCACGTGCGACGGGACATCGATTTGCGGACTGGGTTTCCATTCTTATCGTTCATGTCATTTGCATCGCTGCGTTGAAGTATCGACTAGTTCCCTGTGATTCCATCGCTTCGCCGATACGGTTAAGAGCATGGGCGTATGCCGCCGTTCGCATGTCGATTTCTGTCTCGACGCTCAAGTCATGAATAGCCCCGAATTCCTGAGCCATAATCTTCTGCAGACGTTGATGCACTTCCCCTTCACTCCAGTAGTAGCCTGCCCGATTCTGAGTCCACTCGAAGTAGCTGACCGTGACGCCGCCAGCATTCGCCAAGATGTCGGGAACAACCGTTGTTCCCAGTTCCTTCAGAATGTCGTCGGCTTCCGTCGTTGTGGGTCCGTTGGCGACTTCGACGATATAGGGTGCCGTAATTCGCGAAGCATTCTCGCCGGTGATTTGGTTCTCCAAAGCAGCCGGGATCAGAATGTCCACATCCAACTCAAGTAGCTGCTCATTTGAGATGACAGAACCACTGCCCGAATCATCAGGATTGCAATGACATTCCACGCAACCGCAATCCGGACAATCGCAGACGCTGCGTTCGCCGTACACATTCGATACGGATGTTTGAGAGCGTTTCAGTTCAATGGCTCGCGGAATATCCAAACCCTCTTCACGATAAACTCCGCCTTTGGAATCACTGATGGCCACGCACCTGTAGCCATCTGCATGAAGTAACCGGGCCACGTGCTGACCAGCGTTCCCGAATCCCTGAATGGCAACTCGGACGTTGTCGGGAGTCCAGTTGTTGCTCCGCTCCAGTTCTTTGATGCAGTAGTAAGCTCCGCGTCCGGTGGCATCATCGCGACCAAGACTACCGCCAAGTGGAATCGGTTTGCCGGTAATGACACCCGGCGTGCGTCGCCGCTGGATGGTGGAATACTCGTCCATCATCCAGCCCATAATCATGGAGTTCGTATAAACATCGGGAGCCGGAATGTCCGTGTCAGGACCAATGAAATCGGCAAGTTGCTGGACGAAGCCTCGGCTGAGTCGTTCCAGTTCCATGCGGGAAAGCTCTTTCGGGTTAACAATCACGCCGCCCTTGCCACCACCAAACGGTATGCCCGCCACCGCACACTTGCACGTCATCCAGAACGCCAGTGCCTTGACCTCGCCAAGATGCACTTGCGGGTGAAAACGAATTCCACCTTTGGTCGGACCACGAGTGTCGTCGTGACGAACACGGTAGCCTTTAAAGATTCGCAGCGATCCGTCGTCCATCCGAACCGGAATGCTGACATACACGACCGACTTCGGATGTTTCAGACGATCCAGAGCTTCGGCGCCAATGTTTGCAAACTGAGCCGCACGGTCGAGCCGCAAAAGTGCGTTCTCGAAGATGTTGTCACGATTCGACATAGCAGCCTTTCAGATTCACGTTGGGTAAACGACACGCAGCCCGCACACCAGGCGCACCTCCGTGAGCTTTGATGCACGAGCCAGTCGATTCTTCACCGCGATGCTCAAGTAGAATCACTTGTGTTGACTGTGCTTCTCGTGATCGCCAGCCATGGTGGCAACCACGAACATGGCATCTTCACCGCACTTGCCGCAGACATGCTTGACTTCCTGATGCTTGCCTTCGCCCTTGCCAGTGCCTTGCACAGTCACCTCCCCGCTACACAACGCACAGGTATGCGTCTGGCCGACCGTCAGCATCTTCACGTGCGATTTGTCGTTGCCGACGGGATGCACGGTGACGATCTTGCACATGCTGCACACCATCGCGATCGAATCGCCGGGCTTAAGTGCTTCTGCCTCGGCCTGCGTTTTGATGTGCGTCATTTTCGTCATCTTCATCACGTGGGCATGGTCGTGTGACTTGCCGTGCGAATCGTGTTTCTGGTCCTGAGCGTGTGCCAGTCCGGTGAATGCGATCGCCATGCCAAGGACGATTGCTCCAACCACACTGACTCCACCGATCAATTTGCTTTTCGTTTGCATAGGGTTCTCCTTTTCTGTTTGGTTCAGTCACTATTTCGTCTGTACGACTCGGCCTTACTTCTATCGCTCCCCAACTAGCGTCTGACGCTGCTCTTTCGTCAGTACGTTGGCCGCTTCACCGACCGAGCGAATGAATGCGATTCGAGTCTCAACTTCGATCTGCGCAATCTGCTTAGCTTTTGCTTCGATCTTTTTAATGTCCGGCTCATCGGCAGCAGTCAGCTTCCACAATTCCTGCTCGGCTTCTGCGATCTCGCGTTCAGCCGTTGAAGTTGCCAGCAGCGATGACTCCTTGATCGAGTTGAGCTTCTTTTGTTGCTCGTCGGTCAGCGTGATGTGTTTAGGATGGTCGAGAAAGAACCCGGTCTGGCCGATGTGATAGACATGCGACGCCCCGGGGAATCCGGGCAAAGCCGAGGGCATATCCATCGCGGCCATTGAGTCGGATGACATGGCGGGGTTCATTCCCATCATCCCCATGCCCATCATTCCTTTCTTGCCTTTCATCCCGGACATCATTCCCATGCCACCCATGCCACCCATGCCATTACCCATCATTCCCATGCCCGACATTTGGCTTTCCGAATCCTGAGGCATGCCTTTCATGCCGCTCATTTTTCCCATACCACCCATCACCTTCATGGATTTCATCTTTGACTGATCGGCAGCGGTGGTTGTGCCGTACTTCTCGCGGTGCTCAGCGGCAAGAGCGGCTTCCAATTCCGCGACCTTTCCCCGCAGTTGTCGCAGCTCCGTTCCAAGATCA
The DNA here is from genome assembly GCF_008035925.1 of Stieleria maiorica. NCBI lineage: Bacteria > Pseudomonadati > Planctomycetota > Planctomycetia > Pirellulales > Pirellulaceae > Stieleria > Stieleria maiorica. The sequence goes on along the minus strand of NZ_CP036264.1, from coordinate 7,891,190 downwards.
GCGGGGGCAGACGTTGAGCCTGCGTCACTATGCTGATGCTTGTCCGAGGACTGCGCACATGCAGGGGAAACCAGCAGGGCAGACGCCAATAAGCCCCACACGAATGCTGTTCTGTTGGGTGTTTTCATGGATAATCCTCCTTTTGATCAGGACTATTGCGTACCGATTCGGGCACGGCAAAACGGTGAATTCAGGCACACCCTCCAATACCCTGACAGGGTATGCTACCCTTATGATTTCAAGCAGTTACGCCAGCGACGCCCGTTTTTGCGGCGCGGCGACGAGCGTGCGTACATTCCTGATGATGCACATGGGTTTTTCGACGGTGGCCAATTCGGCAACCAATGCGCGACTGTCGAATCACAGCCGGTCGAAGACCGCTGCGCTCTCGCGTGACATCAACAATGCTGGAAACTTCGATGCCCTAGTTTCGGATTTCTTCACTCGAAAATCTGAGAATGCTCAGGCGACTGAGCAATGTTCTTCTCGAAAGCACACGTTCGATGCGAATGTCACGGGAGGTCATGCGTTTGGATGAAGCAAGCCAAGAGAACGGAGACACAACGATTCGCGAATCGACTTCGATTGCTTCCACTCAGCAATTGGTCGATGCCTGTCTCGCCGGTGATCGCTGCGCAATGCAGCAGCTTTACGAGCAATGCAGCGACCATGTCTACGGCTTGATGATCCGTATGGTCGGCAGGCAGGATGCCGACGATCTGACGCAGCACGTCTTCCTAACGATGTTTCGCAAGCTGGAGCAATTCAACGGGCAGTCAAAGCTGGAAACGTGGCTGTACCGACTGGCAACCAACGAAGCATTGCAGCACCTTCGTCGATGCAAACGACGTGCTACAGCTCCCCTTGTCGCCGAACCAGAGACAAGCGATCCGGACCGAATCGGTGCAACCGAAGAAGCCGAGCTGCTTGAAACCGCCATATCACGTCTGGAACCGGAGCTCAGAGCCGTGCTGCTCCTTAAAGAACAGCGGGGGCTTTCTTATCAAGAGATCGCTGAATCCGTCGGCATCCCGGAAGGCACTGTTGGTTCGCGACTGAACCGGGCACGAAAAGAGCTTCGCCAAAAGCTAGCGAAGCTCGGTTGGGAATGACTCAGTTGCACGGGCCGGTCAACGGGGCTTTCTACGGCAAAGTGGCCTCGTCTTACGTGAGTGGGAGATCACCGAGGATGGGGCGCGTTTCTCTAACCCTCTCCGCCGTATGGGCAGCCGACCGTGCGTTCAATTTGAGCGATCGTTCCGGCCAGCGTGGCTTCGATACGTGCCAATTGTGTCTCAAACATTAGCAATTCGCGGTAGGTCTCAATTAAAGTGAAGAAGTCGGTTCGCTTGCCACGATAATCGGCGATCGACAACTTGAGCGTGTCTTCGGTTCGCGGAATGATTCGGTCCTCGTAGATTCCTTCCTGCTCAACCAAGGCATCTGCCTGCGCCATCAAGCGGCGAAGTTTACCCTGAATCGCATCACGCTCGGCTTCCAGCCGTTGCGTCGTGCTGCTTGTTCGATGAGATGCCTCGCGGATGCCCGCGTTGATCTTTTCACGCCAGATAGGAAGCGTCACGCCGACAACGAAGCTGATGTTGTCGTGACCATTGGCAACCGGACTAATAACGTTCGTGTCATCGTTGATGATCGAGTAATTTAGGCCAAGGTTGAAATCGGGATACTTCTGAAGGCAGGCAAGTCGCTGCTTTTCTCTGTCTCGTTGAATTTCCCAAGCTAACGCACGAAGTTCCGGACTGCACTGTTCCGCAAGGCCGAGCAGTTCGTCAAGTTGCTTGGGAACATTGGTCAGGCCGATGTCCTGTTGCGTTTCGGGAATCAGCGACACCGGTTGCTGCAACAACGCAGCCAGATCAGCTTGGGCTTGTTTCTTCTGCTTTCGCAAAACGACAAGCTGGTCATCCAGTCGATCCGCTTCGAGTTGTGCTCGAAGCACATCCTGCTGTGTTCCACCACTCTTGTAACGGGCTTCAGCCACTTGGGTCAGATCATCGACCAACTCGCGAGTCTCTTCGATAATTGTGATGGCCCGCGTTGCGAACCAGACTTCGTAGTAGGCCAACCGAACGGATTCGGTGATTTCGCGCTCAATCCGTTGCACCTCCGCCTGAGCCATCTGGACTTCTCGGCTGGCAATCGCAGCCTTCGCACTCAGCTTTTCAGGCCACGGCACGCCCTGCGAAAGCTGGAACTGATGTCCCACGCGACCGCCTGCGGTCTGCAAAGCCTGATCTTGAATAGGCCAGAACGTGTTGTTGAATTTCGGGTCGGGCAGAGCACGTGCCTGCGGAATCACATTCGACGTAGCCGCGACTCGATTGCGAGCTGCCCGAATCTTGGGATGATTAGCCAGTGCTGTGGACACGAAGTAGTTGACGGGCTGCTGAGTGACATGGACATTACTGGCAACGCCCATTGAAATCGGTTCAGCAAGTTCGTCCGAACCATTTTTGACCGCTTCGCCTTCGTCCGTTGTAGCCTCATTCGACGCTTCGTCTACAGCTTCATGATCATCAGTGCCTGAGACCTCACCGCCCTCGGTTTGCAAAGCGAGACGCAACGGTGACGAAATGGCCAGCTCTTCGTCGTATCCAACGGTTTCCACAGGGGATGCTATCTTGGGTGCGGAGTGCTCGGCATCGTCCTGCGCATCAATAACATTCCCACTGTTGGCTACAGCCCGTGGCACTTGCCTTGTGTGCGATAGATCGCTCTGCAAAACGTCACGAGATGTCGCACAGCCACCAACGGAGAATGCCATCACTACCACGAGCAATCGCCGCTTCCGGCTTTTTGCAGATGGATTTGTTTGTCGAACTTCCATGATTTGCTGCTCCGCAAATTACAATAAGGTGGCATTCTTGCCGGTTCTGACAAATTGGACTTGTACCAATCGGCCAAAATTCCGATATACTCCGTATACCGTCACAGGGTATATCATCGGATCGGATTGAAGGAAACTTCCGAACAACTCACATGGCCCGCGTAAACCACATCGCCGTCAATCTTTTACTCATCGTCGTCGTGACAATGCAGCCGAGCTTGGCGTACGTACTTCAGCAGGACTGTTCCGCTGGTGTCGCGACGGGATTTACGTGCCAAGGTTGCGGTTGTTGCGCGGTTCAATCGGAAACAGCGAAGTGCCCCTGTTGCAGCGGTGAAGCGACGAGCGAAGAAGATGAATGCTGTGGACATGGCCGCAAGAATCAGCACCATCTCTCTACTTTTGCCGACGATCCCTTTGAAGGGATGGAGTTGCAGGAAGGTCCCGTTCCCGTAGACAGCGAGCAGCCAACGGGCGAACACGCTTCGCGCATTCAAGTTGCTGCTCTTGCAGCGGCCTGCCATTGCGTGACGGCTCCGAAGCCTTTTGATGCACCTGTGCCTCGCTCTCCCGCTACGGAGCTGCGAGAGGTATTGACGGTCAACATTGCCTGTGTCGTTGATTTTGCAACCTCAGTCCAGCCACCGCTCTCGGGTTCCTTCGAGTTCGCTCGTCGCCCGATTCAGCCTCACTTCTCGCAGATTGCTTTCTGCGTTTGGCGGTTATAGATCCGCTGATCTTGTGGAATTGTGCGCGCTCGTCGTAGCAGACTTCCGCCTCACGAACTGCACTAAAGACCGTTGCCGCTGCACGTATCCGCACGCGACCGAGTCTGCTCAATGCAGCTTTCCTCAACGCAATGAATGCCGCTCGTTGCTGCGCGACAAGGATCGCCGTTGTCCAATCGCGTAACACCGGGTCATCCGCACGATCACTTCGTGTAACGGACACGTACGTCACGAGAATTGCCATGAAACACGACAAAAAACCAGCTCTGGATGATGAGCAGGACGCCGTCAATCCATCAGAAGACCAACACACCGAAGCAGTTTCTGATGCGACGACAGAGGCAGAAAGCTCAGAACCAAAAGACGTTCAAGAACCGCTCGGTGAAAGCAGTCAGGAAAGCAACGCTGACGACGCAGCCGCCCGAACCAACGCTTCAGCGGTACAACGCTCGCCCGCAAAAGTCAAAACCCAGCTTGGCGGTTGGTCATGGCTGACTCGCTTCGGCGTGAAATCGGCGGGAGTTGTTGCCGTCGGAGCGTTGCTGTTGTTTCTGATCGGTGTCGCTCAGCGAACTGAGTGGGTGACGGCTTACGGCTTCTCCGGTTCATCAGGTGAAACCGCCGCTGAATCAGGTGGTGGTGGCCAAGACAAACGCTACATCTGTCCCATGATGTGTACGCCTCCATCGACCGAGCCGGGTCGTTGTCCAGTGTGTGCGATGGAACTTGTCGAAGCAACCAGCAGTGGTGGAGGCGACGGAATCTCTGTCACCATCGAAGCATCGGCTCGCAGGCTGGTCGGGATTCAGACGGCCATGTCCAAGATGGGCGAAATGACGCGAACGATTCGTACGATCGGCTCAATTGATTTTGATGAAAGTCGGCTTTCGACAATTTCAGCCTACATCGACGGACGGCTGGAAAATATGTACGCGGACTACGTTGGCGTGGAAGTCGTAGAAGGTGAAGACCTCGCGTTGATTTACAGTCCCCAACTTTATTCTGCACAAACCGAGTTCGTCACCAGCCTTGAAGGCAGTTCGTCCAAGCGATTCCAGATTGGAGACAGCAACTTACAGGACATGGCTCGCGAAAACCTTAGCGAGCTAGGTATGACCCAAGCGCAAATCGCTTCACTCAAATCGAGTCGCAATCCGCAATCTCGAATTCGTATCAAGTCACCACAAAGCGGAACTGTCATTGAGAAGACGGCGGTTGAAGGTGACTACCTGAAGACAGGCCAAAAGCTGTTTCGCATTGCTGACCTGACGAGCGTGTGGATGATGCTTGATCTGTTTCCCGACGATGCCGCCAACGTGCGGTTCGGCCAGCAAGTCGAAGCGGAAATTCAGTCGATACCGGGAGAAGTGTTTACGGGACGCGTCGCGTTCATCGATCCCACGGTCAACAAGCGTACCCGCACCGTTCGCGTGCGAGTTGAAGTGATGAATTTCGATGGCAAGCTGCGACCGGGCGACTATGCGACCGCCCGCGTTACTGTTCCCGCCGTGCCGATGGACGCGATCTACGATCCGGCATTGGCTGGTAAGTACATCAGCCCCATGCATCCGCAAGTCATTCGCGAACAACCCGGCAAGTGCCCCCTGTGCGCAAGAGACCTTGTGCCGACAAGCCAGCTTGGTTACGCGACCGAGCCGCAGCCAGAGCAACGAGTTGTCACTGTGCCGCGTGATTCAGTCCTGCTGACCGGTGACAATGGAGTGATCTATGTGGAAACCGAACCGGGACGATTTGAGATTCGCCGTGTTTCGGTAGGCTCGATGAACGACGACGAAGCGGTGATTATCGAAGGGCTGGCCGCAGGTGAAACAGTTGCTACCGGTGGCAACTTCCTGATCGACTCACAGATGCAGCTTGCGGGGAACCCCTCGCTGATGGACCCGAGTAAAGCGCCAAGTCATTCACCGGGGCCACTCGAACTTCCCAACAGCCAACCGATCATGCTGGCTGACAATGCGGCCAGCGACTTCGACAAAGCCTACGATGCTTACTTCGAAATCCAATGTGCAATGGCTGCGGACATGACTCCGCCACCGGTTGCGCTCAACACAATGTTGGATTCGCTGTCACGTCTGGAAATGTCTGCCGAGGTGCCCGACGACGCGCAGATGCAACTAGCCAAGTCTCGCAGAGCCGCGTTGCGAATGGATGGCTCGCTGGAGACGGCTCGCGAGGCTTATCGGGCTGTCAGTCATGGCATGCTGCGGGCCGCAATCATCGCTCGCGGACCCAAAACCGCCAAGGCACTCACCCACTACTACTGCCCCATGGTTCCGGGCGGTGGCGGCGACTGGATGCAACCCGGTGGCGAACTTGCCAATCCGTATTGGGGAGATGAAATGCTTCGCTGCGGCGAAGTGGTGAGAGACATGGCGGTCGCTGAGCCTGATTCGGCTCCCTCCATCGCACGAATGCCGAATTAGGAGAAGCACGATGCTAAACATTATCATTCGATTTTGTGTTAAAGAGCCTTGGCTTGTCCTGCTGCTTGCAGTCGGGATGAGTGTCGGTGGCTGGTTTGCCTATCAGGCCGTACCGATTGATGCGATTCCCAACGTCGGTGAAAACCAAGTCATCGTTCTGACGCCTTGGCCCGGACGTTCGCCGAAAGATATCGAGGACCAGGTCACATACCCACTGAGTGTTTCATTGCTGGCTGTTCCCGGTGCGGAATCAGTTCGCGGCAAAAGCATGTTCGGCTACAGCTTTGTGCAGGTGACGTTCAAGGATGAGATCGACTTCTATTGGGCACGAAGTCGCGTCTCAGAACAGCTTGGGACCGCCGCATCGCAATTGCCCGATGGGGTTGTTCCTCAACTGGGACCAGACGCTACCGGTTTAGGGCAAGTCTACTACTACACATTGCAACCACCCAAAGACGGGATGGGTTTGGCCGACCTGCGAAGCATGCAGGACTTCGTTATTAAGTACGAATTGCAGGCAGTCGAAGGTGTCAGCGAAGTCGCCTCCATTGGTGGTTATGTTCGCCAATATCAGATTGAAGTCGATCCCGACAAACTTCGCTTTCACGATGTGCCACTCGATGCGTTGGCGATGGCCATAAAAGGTTCCAACTTGGATGTTGGGGCTAAGACCGTTGAAACGACCGGTATGGAATACATCGTTCGTGGCAAGGGATTCCTTGGGACCGACGGCGATCAGCGAAAAGCAATCCGCGATATCGAGGAAACCGTAATCACTCAGCGTGATGGCGTTCCCGTTCGCGTTCAGGACGTGGCCAAAGTTCAGCTTGGACCGGACTTCCGCCGGGGAGCACTCGACTACAACGGAGCCGAAGCGGTCGGCGGCGTCGTGGTGATGCGTTATGGCGAGAACCCTCGCGTGGTCATTGACCGTGTGAAAGAGAAGATTGCTGCAATCACGCCAGCGCTCAAGGGAGTTACGATTCACGGCGTATATGACCGCACAGGGCTGATCAATGAAACGATGGCAACACTCACGCATGCCCTGCGTGACGAGATTCTGATCACCGCAATCATCATCCTGCTATTCCTGCTGCACATTCGCAGCAGTTTCATCGTCGCAATCTGTCTCCCCGCTGCCGTGCTGATGTCGTTCATCGCGATGCACGTTGTCGGCGTCGAATCGAACATCATGTCGCTAGCGGGAATCGCCATTGCCATCGGAACGATGGTCGATATGGGGATCATTGTTTCGGAGAACATCTACCAGCACCTTGCCGACTGGGAGAAAGAACAGGCTGATGGTGAGGCAATGACTGTTGAGAGTCGCAAGAGCCGCGTTGATGTCGTTTACGAGGCAGCGATCGAAGTTGCTCCAGCGGTTGTCACCGCAGTTGCCACGACCATTGTCAGTTTTCTACCGGTGTTTTTCCTCACAGGCCGTGACTATCGACTCTTCTCCCCACTGGCCTACACCAAGACGTTTGCAATCGCAGCAGCGATGATCACTGCCGTGACGATCGTTCCTGCGATGTCACGACTGATGCTTCGCAGTGCGAAGTACCGGAAGCGAACCGCGTCGGTGGCGGGAGTCAGTTTTGCGGCATTGCTGGGAGCAGCCGCTCACTTCATGTGGGGAGGACGACTTGCCGAGCACTTCGGAATCGACTCATGGATGGTCACTTTTGCCGCAACAATCGTTGGCTTCATCTTTGCATGGCAGTTATTGCGGGAACGCATTCGCCCAATCGAGGAAATTCCGTCCAGCCGATTCGTCCGCTGGCTCTACGCCGCTCGCCTTCGGCAGGCACTCAACCACAAGGTGTTTGCTCTTTCGTTTCCCGCACTGTTGTTAGTCGTTGGCCTCGGGGCATGGATTGGGATGCCAGCAGTGCTGCGGCCAGTTGAAAAGGTCGCCAACGTTTTCGGAGCGGACCTGAATCAGTTTCCCGGCTACGTCGATGCCAAGCACGTTTTCACCGGACTGCAAAGTGATGACTGGATTGCACTGGATGAAGGCAGTTGGTTCTACATGCCGACGCTCTATCCGGCTGCCAGTTTCTCGCAGGCGATGCAGGTGTTGCAGACTCAGGATGTACTGATCGGGCAGATTCCCGAAGTCAAAGATGTGTTGGGGAAAATTGGGCGTGTCGAATCGGCACTCGACCCGGCTCCCGCCGCGATGGTCGAAACCTATGTCATGCTCAAACCGGAAAGCGAGTGGCGTGAAGGCGTCACGCCTCGTGACGTGTGGGATGAGATCAACAAAGTCGCTACGTTGCCCGGTGTGACACCTGCTTCCGCCTTGCAACCAATCGAAGGTCGAGTCGTGATGCTGCAATCGGGGATTAAAGCACCGATGGCCATTCGCGTCTACGGCGACAAGCTCGACACACTGGCAGATGCCGCGATGGATGTTGCCGCCACGCTCAAGACGTCACCGCTGGTCAACGCAGGAACCGTTAACCCCGATATCGTACTCGGCAAACCGTACATCGAATTCACCGTCAACCGCGAGGCGGCATCCCGCTACGGCATGAGTGCTTCGATGGTCAACCAAGTCATCGAGACCGCCCTTGGTGGAATGAACCTGATCAAGACCGTCGAGGGCCGTGAGCGTTATCCGGTTCGACTTCGATACAACAGAGACCTTCGAGAACGAATCGACCAACTCAGCCGATTGCCAGTCGTGACGCACAGCGGAGCTGTTGTTCCGCTTGAGGAACTCGCAACACTAGAGACGACGTGGGGGCCGGGTGCGATCAACAGCGAAAACGGACGCTTAGTTGCTCACGTGTCGTTTATGACTAATGGCGCCAAGGGTGATTTGGAATCGGTCACCGCGATTGAAAAACAACTTCGCGAAGCTCAACTGCTACCGCCATCTGATCCCAACCGGCTTGCTTTACCCGCAGGCTATTCGCTCGAAGCTGTGGGCAGCTTTCGCAACCAAATCGAAGCCAACACGAGGCTCATGTGGATCATTCCCGTTGTCATCATGATCAATCTGCTTCTGATCTACTTCGAGTTTCGCAACCTGCCAATTGCGATGGCAGTCTTCACTGGAATTCCCGTCGCTTTCGCCGGTGGCATGGTGCTCGTGGCATGGATGGAAGTGGAACTGAACACCGCTGTCTGGGTCGGGTTTATCGCTCTGTTCGGATTGGCCGTTGACGACGGCGTTGTAATGGCGACTTACATCCACCAATTGCTAAAGCGACGCAAGGTCAGCAGCGTCGAAGACATTCGCAATACGGTCTATGACGCCGGACTCAAGCGAATTCGACCGTGCGTGATGACTACGGTCACAACACTTGCGGCACTCGTGCCTGTGTTGATTGCAACCGGACGCGGAGCCGACGTGGCTCGTGCGATGGCCATTCCCGTTTTCGGTGGGATGCTGGCTGAACCATTTACGTCCTTCATCGTGCCCACGCTCTATTCCGCTTACTTGGAAACCAAGATGCGCTTCGGATTTAGCGATCCGCTTTGGGAAGGCACAGAAGAAATACCCTCAGACCAACAGGAGGACCTAATGAATGCCGCCTGAAAAACTTTCGACTCATCGTGAAGGAAACATTCCTTCAAGCATCCAAGTGTCTCGGAGGCCCTTGGATCACTTTCACGCTCACACAATTACCGGGAGAACAAGGATGAAAACTCACTCGATCACACAGCTTGTACTGGCAGGGATGCTGATTGCCGCTGCCCCTTTCACAGCCCATGCACAAACTCACCACGAAGCCCACGGTCACAAGCACGCGATGCCGCATCAGGCATCAGCTCCACAGCGTGGCCCCAACGGTGGCACAATGAAGCAGGCTAGTGGCCTGCAATTCGAGACGCTCGTTTCGCAAGGCGGTATCAAGATGTTCGTCTTCGACCGCAGCGGTCAGAGAATTTCCGTTGAACAAGGTCGCGGTGCGGCATCGCTGCGAGTCGAAGGGAACGCCAAACGCTATCGCTACGACCTGTTGCCTGACGGAAAAGGAGCACTGACAGCTCCCGTCAACCTTTCACAAATCGCCGGACAGCAAATCGAAGTTGAAATGCAACTTGTCGGACTGCCGGGCATGGGCAGTCGCCCGCTTACGCTTCAAGAGGTAGCCACGATCCCGGCCAGCCAGCATCAGCTTGCCGCCGCTGCGATTGCACGGCAGAAAATCTGCCCGGTTAGTGGCAAGCCGCTCGGCAGCATGGGACAGCCCGTTGCCGTCGATGTGAATGGACAAACGGTTTATGCCTGTTGCGGTGGCTGTGTGAACGCCATCAAATCCGACCCAGCCAAATACGCGGCGGGCCGACCACAGATAACGGTCGCAACCTCGACAGCCGCCGACGCCGCTGCGATCGCCGCTCAGAAAGTTTGCCCCGTGATGGATGAACCACTCGGGGGCATGGGGACGCCAATCAAAGTCATGGTCGGAGACAAGCCGATCTACTTGTGCTGCAAAGGTTGCATCAAGAAGGTTCAAGCGGAACCCGCCAAATACTTGGCGATGGTTTACGGCAACCAACCTCGAAGCAATTCGATTGCGGCTGCTGGTGAACAAGCTCGGCCCGGCGTCTTCAAAGTCACTGCCGCCGACGCTCCGTTTGTCGCTGCACAGAAGAAGTGTCCCGTGATGGACGAACCACTCAACGCGATGGGCGGACCGTACCGGGTGAACGCCAACGGTAAAGCGATCTACATTTGCTGCCCCGGTTGTGCAAAGAAGATCGCCGCCGAGCCACAAAAATATCTCGACGTGCTGGCTCGACAAGGCGTGAACCCACCTGCTTTGCAAACGCAGAACACAGCGGCTGTTGTTCCGGCAGGAACAAATCAGGTGCGACCCGGTGTATTCGCAGTCACATCGGCGGACGCTCCGTTTGTCGCTGCACAAAAGAAGTGCCCGGTGATGGACGAACCTCTCGATGCGATGGGAGGACCTTACAAAGTCAACGCCAACGGAAAGGCTGTCTACATCTGTTGCCCCGGTTGTGCCAAGAAGATCGCAGCGGAGCCTCAGAAGTACCTTGCGGTTCTTGCTCAGCAAGGAGTCAATGCACCAATCATCAGGTAACGAAATACGGCGGGTTCGCCCGTCGAACGTTTTGCGGGGGCGGTGTCCTGTGGACTCAAGCTTTCGGGCGTGATAAAGCAGCACGCCGTCCCTGCCCTTTTTTACACGACCAACGACAAGGATGTCAGTCATGTCAGTTCAATCACTCCACATCGGGTTCGTTCTCATCGCAGTTTCCCTTCTCAGTGCAAATGGCTGCTCATCACCTCCATGGCGAAAACAGCAAGCTGTGAGTCAACAAGCAAAGGACGCTTACTTAAAACAGGCGGTTGAAAGGGTTCAGTACGACGACGTAGAGACCGACCCGAATGGATTCCAGTCGAAATCTGTTCCGGAATCAAACTACGCTGCTAACCCGCCGGTCTCACGCAGCACAAACAGTGGGTCCGCAAGCTGTTGCCACTAGTGTCCATGCGGAAAGTTGTTTGCAGCATCGCCGGGGCCTCCTCTCAGCGATACGAAGAACGGCTCATTGCTGAATTCTTCACGGGATTGCCGGATGATGGCACCTCACATGCTGGTCAATTCTGCAGCAAGTAACGTCGTATCATCAAAAGGTGGTCGAGATTGACGAAATCTGGCGAGCGCCTTGGAGAAGTCGTCGACGAGCTGTCGGACATCGGTTGCGGACGAGTTTTCCATAACTTGCCGAACCCGCTCAGTACCAAACTGGGTCTCATCTTGATCAAACATCTCTGTCACTCCGTCAGACACCAGTACAATTCTTGTTCCACTTGCAACAGGAACAGTTTCCTCCGCGTAAGTCACGCTCTCATCGACACCCAACAAGAGATCGCTAGCTTGGAGTCGATGCACAGTCTTCCCCGACTCCTGAATAAAAGGATGCTCGTGTCCTGCGTTGGAACAAGTGAGCGTCATCTTTTGGCGGTCGACTAATACGACCACCATCGTGGCGAAATGCCCCTCTATGATGATCTCCGCGTATCGGCGATTGATGCGGTTGAGAATCTCTGCTGGACTGTTCGTTACCTCAACGGCCTCCAAGACCAGGGCTTTGATGACTGTCGCAGCCATTGCCGCCGGTACTCCGTGGCCGGACACATCGGCAAGACACAATAAACACTGATATTCGCCCAGCGGTATCACGTCGTAGTAATCGCCTCCAACATCGTCTGCCGGTTCAAACAACTCAGCAGTGTCGATGCCTCTTACCTTTCCATTGGTCGGACGTAGATTCTGCTGAATGTCACGGGCCTTCTTCATGTGAAGACGTCGGTCTCGGTCTGCCGCCGCCAGCTTCTTGGTCATCGCATTGACCTGTTCCGAGAGGTAACTCAGTTCTTCACAACTGCGTTCTTCCGCTTTAGGGTCCAGATCACCGTCACCAATGCGCCCCAGAGTTGTGACCAGTCGCCGCAGTGGTTTGGTCACGACCCGCCTCAGGACAAGATTGACCATCAAGCCAGCCAACGCACCAGCAAGAAGCACGGCAACAATTTGGCGAAGCAGTTCATGACGAGCATTCCGCAGCACCGACTCTTCTGCCTCAGAGATATAGATCGTGCCAAGAGGCCCCTCAAATTTCGCGACGACCAGTGCATGTGAATCGGATGGCTGGCCACTGCCTCCTCGGGATGCCGCCCGCATAGCTTGAAACATGTCGTGCGAAGCTCGGCCATGAGACTTAGCCTGCATTGAACTTCCCTGCCACTCGACGGCAATGTGATGCCCCGGCGATTCGGTCGTATTCATTCGAGCGCAAACGTCGTCAATCAATTGCTGAATCGATTCATTGCCTCGATTGGCGATTGCATCCACTGACTCGTAAATCGTCTTAGCTTCTTCGACCAACGCGATTCGCTTTTCCTGTTTCGCATCACGGATTCGTAACCCGTGGCCGACGATCAGAAACAGGACGACGACCATCAGCAGCAGTCCGTTGACAGCCAACATCAACTGCCGACGAATTGGTAATCGCTTCCAGAATTCGAGACTCATCAAAAACCGACTCTCCTGATCTCATGGCACATGGTTCCACACCGTTTGATGCACGAGACTTCCGTTTCTTCGTCTTGCCAAGAATTTCAGTCGGAATTGTGGTGGCAATGCGGAGAAGTCATGGTGCATTGCTCCAGAGAGGCCAGATCGTTGGACCATTTGTGGCAACTGGACGAGTAGGCGGAGGCAAAAGTGTCCGGATCAAGCGTCGATTGATAGGAAACAATCGAACGAACCTGATCCGAAAATCGTCTGGCCAGAGACAGGTCTACTTCATCACGAGAAACTCGGCAGATCACGAAGTGCTTCTTGGCATCCTCCAGCATTTGCAGACTCGCGTGCCAGAGTCGTTCTGTCGCTTCAGAATTTACCGGCGACCGATTGGCTTGCACTTCACTGATTGCATGTAAGAGCGATGCCGTTTCCAAACAGAATCGCAGCATGCGACTCATCGCGTATCTTGGCTCGCTGAAACGAAAGTAGTGCAGTGCCGGATAGAAATGATGCGATTCAAGAAGGTCGGCCAGTTTGGATGCCAGGTCGCACAGGTCTTGGTTAAGCAGTGCCCGATCATCACTGGCGAGATGGAGCTGCAAATACGCCAGCGTGTCCCCGGTTCTTCCGGTGCGGTAGTCGATCTCCGACGCGAATTGATTGCGTCTACCAAGGGCGCTATAGACCGAAATGATGTACGCCAAAACCAGCGTAAAAAAGCTGAAGCCAATGGCTGCTGAGGTGATCGTCACCATTCGAGCAAACGCGGTCTTGGGAACTAGGTCGCCGACGCCCAGCGTCGTCACCGAGAATCCTGCGTAGTATATCGCCGTGACAAAGCCTGTTTCCGTTGGCGAGGCATTGGATCCGACAATGCCGACCCCCAATTGTGGCCAAACAATCAGAGTGACACCAAGCAGCAGAAGTGTGGCCCAGACTGTGGCTTGAGTCACAATCAACACCGGTCCGCTCAACAGGAGCAGCCTACTTTTCGGGCCAAGAATACGCCGCGATATGTGGTGATAAATGCGGTAGGTCAACGCCGTGATTGGCCCGGACACCGCACGCGGATACAGCACGGCCATCCAAGTTTCAAAGATACTGGTCGATGTCAGTAGCAGCCCGACAATCGTACACAACAAAGTTCCGAAGCCGCTCAATCAATCACACCGGCGTACTTGCGAAAAAGCTTGATCAGCTCTTCAAGCTTCTGATCGCGGTCTGCATTGTCGTCATTCTTCATAGCTTCCATGACGCAGGTTTTTAGATGATTTTCCAGTACAATTTGTCCGACTTTGGCCAATGCGCCAGTCGCTGCTGAAATCTGCATCAAGACATCAACGCAGTATTCCTCGTCGTCAATCATCCGACCGACCGCCTCAACTTGGCCGCTGATACGCTTGATGCGGTTCAGCACCTTCTTCTTTTCATCGGACTTCAGCATGTTCCCTACCGGTGACACCGTTTTCCTCGTGTTTCGCTTTACAACCATGACACACAGGTAGCGTTCAGCGAACGTCAAATACTAGCGTATTCTTGCGATTGAGGACAGGATTAGCTCTTCATGTTCATCATCGAGTGCTTCGGTGCTGGCTCGTAGTGGTCCGGATCACCGAACCGCCGGACGATTTCCGAAAACACAGCTCCTTTTTTAACCGGCTAGTCAGTTTCCATGACCAAATGGTAGGGATCATCCGGAAGCACCCGCGTAACGGTCATCAGCACCTTCACCGCCATCAGGTAGTTCGAACGCATTCCCTGTACTTCGCCTCGGTTCCAGTAAATCTTTATCTCGTCTTCGCTCATCGACATCCCCATCATCTTTTGCGGGTAGCCGGGCGTGTTGAAACCAGCGACCTGCGGGAGTTCGACCGGCGGTCTGCCGACCAACTGCCCGAGACTGCCGCGAAGCGACATTTCTGCATGTCTCTTTGCGATCTCAGGTATTCGTCCATGAAATCCCCTACGACTTAATTCGCCGGATACCCTCCTTGGGTATAGAGGATTTCGCTCGGTTTAGCAAAATTGTTCGTTCTTGAACGGTAATGCGGGCAGGGAAGTTGGTAACAAATCTGGTCCGCTACACCAACTTGGCAGCTCGCAAACGAAGTGCATTGGCGATGACTGACACACTGCTAAAACTCATCGCAGCAGCAGCAAGCATCGGACTGAGCAGGACGCCGGAGAATGGATACAGCAGCCCAGCTGCCACCGGAACGCCCAGCGCGTTATAGATGAAGGCGAAGAAAAGGTTTTGGCGAATGTTACTCATTGTCTTGCGGCTCAGGTTGTTTGCCGCGGCAACTCCTCGTAGATCACCGCCGACCAGCGTTATTCCAGCTGACTCGATCGCAACTCCGGTTCCCGTTCCCATAGCAATACCAACATTCGATTCCGCCAAGGCTGGGGCGTCATTGATTCCATCACCGGCCATGGCGACCACCTTTCCCTCTTCTTTTAGACGTTTCACAAAGTTGTGTTTGTCTTGTGGTGAAACACCGGCGTGAAATTCATCGATCCCAAGTTTTTCGGCGACAGCTTTCGCGGTCGGTTGTGCGTCACCGGTCAGCATGACAACCTTCAAACCAAGTTCATGCAGTGTTTTCAGAGCTGCAGGCGTGCTTTCTTTGATGGGGTCAGTGATCGCCATGATAGCGGCCAATTTTCCGTCAACGGCAACAAAAATCACAGTCGCCCCTTCGGATTGACGCTGTGTTGCTTGCTCCCGCCCTACATCAACACCAGTAATCGATTCGTTGTCAAGCAAGTCAGCTTTCCCGATTAAGACTTCGTGCCTATCAACGTTCGCGCTAACTCCGCCACCGGTAATGCTGCTGAAATCAGTTGCATCAGCAACCGGCAACTCGTCGTTTTTCGCTCGCCGAACGACGGCTTGGGCCAACGGATGTTCGCTCTGTGCTTCTACGGCGGCAGCCAGCATCAGCACGTCGTCCTCGCTCCAGTCCCCAATGGGCTTGATCTCCGTTAACTCAGGGCGACCCTGTGTGAGAGTTCCAGTCTTATCGACGACTACCGTGTCTACGTTCTCCATCACTTCCAACACTTCAGCGTTTTTGATCAAAACACCTTCTTTCGCACCGCGTCCAACGCCAACCATCACCGACATTGGTGTGGCCAAGCCCAGAGCACAAGGGCAAGCGATAATCAAAACAGCCACCGCCGCGACAAAGGCATGAGCCAAGCGAGGCTCCGGGCCAAACATAGCCCAACCAATGAAGGCAACTATAGAACAGACAATGACCGCCGGCACAAAGTATCGTGAAACAACATCAACCAGTTTTTGAATTGGGGCACGACTTCGTTGAGCCTCCGCAACCATTTGCACAATGCGATGAAGCACGGTATCGCCGCCAACGCCTACCGCTTCCATAACCAACGCACCGGTCTGGTTCAGCGTGCCGCCCGTGATCTCGTCACCCTCACCCTTCTTCACGGGAATTGGCTCACCCGTCAGCATAGACTCGTCGACACTGCTACTACCGCTGACAACCCGTCCGTCCACCGGTACCTTCTCGCCCGGACGCACGCGAAGCCTGTCGCCTTGATGCACGTCCCCAAGGGCAACCTCCTCTTCGCCATCGTCCGTGATGCGATGAGCCGTCTCGGGTGCAAGTTGCATGAGTTCGCGAATTGCCCCGCCAGTCTGCTGCCGAGCACGCAGTTCCAATACCTGTCCCAACAACACCAGCGTGATGATCACCGCCGCAGCCTCAAAATACAGCGGCGGTTTCCCGTTCTCGAAGAACGCTTCGGGTATCATCGCCGGAAACAGCACAACGAACAGGCTGAACAGAAACGCAGCCAACGTTCCCACTGCAATCAACGAGAACATATTGAGGTTCATCGTACGAAACGACCTCACTCCGCGCACCAGCAGCGGCCATCCACACCAGAACACGACCGGAGTTGCCAATGCGAGCTGCGTCCAACCGAAAACCCGATCAGACATCGCTTCAGCGAGATTCAAGCCAACCATTGGTCCCATCGCCAGTACCAGCAAAGGCATTGACAAGACCACTCCGACCCAGAACCGACGTTTCATGTCCCGGTACTGTTGCTCGTCACCTTCATCCGATAGGTCGACGAACTTCGGTTCAAGGTCCATGCCACAGATGGGACAGTCCCCCGGACCAACCTGCTCTATTTCGGTGTGCATCGGACAGGTGTAGATGGCTGTCGGATCGCTGGCGGCCTTCTTAGCGTCGGACTCCTTTTCTTCGTGCGAACAGCAGCTATGTTCGCTATGAGCAACC
The DNA here is from genome assembly GCF_008035925.1 of Stieleria maiorica. Lineage (NCBI taxonomy): Bacteria > Pseudomonadati > Planctomycetota > Planctomycetia > Pirellulales > Pirellulaceae > Stieleria > Stieleria maiorica. Next base: position 7,873,877 of record NZ_CP036264.1, on the reverse strand, counting down.
TCGTGCGGCTTCGATTCCCTCCGGGCAGCTTTCGAGAGCACCGCAGATGGATCATCGTCAAACTTCTGCTGGCAGGATTCGCTGCAAAAGAAGAATCTCTCGCCCTGGTGGCTAGACGACCGCGCTGATTCCGAATCGACCGCCATTCCGCAGACGGGGTCAATTGTTTGAGTGTCCGTTTTTCTCATTTTATCACCCTATGATCTGGCTCATGGCTCTTCTAAAGCTCTGATGCTAATCCTACAGCGGATACCCCTATACGGTATGCCGTTTACACCGAAAAGCCAAGGGCTGAGCGAACGGTTTGCTTAGACGAAACGCTGGTGCTTTGCGTTTTTTTCGCACGAACAGCCGATGAGATTTCGGAGCGAATTAGTCAGCAAACCGTTCTCTGGCTGACGGTAACAGGGCATGATACGGTTAAGCAGAAAAACTTTGCTTTGGAGCTACATGAAACGTTACTTGGCTGGATTACTACTCGGTGTTTTGATCTCGATTGCCCTTCCCCTACTGGTGATCTCCGCTGGTGTTATCAATTTTGCCGCTACAACGCCCCCCAGTGAAGCTGAGGTCGCCATGGCCAAGTTTGCGATCGATCGCTCAATGGCATGGAGAGTCCCCAAGATGTCCAACCCTTTTGCTGGTGATGCGCAAGCCACTGCTTCTGGCTTTCATCACTACTCCGATACATGCCTTGCATGTCATGGCGCTCCTGGTGTTTCACCAAAAGAATTCGCCAAGGGTCTCAATCCTCCAGCACCAAATCTGACAAAATCGCTCGGCCAACGCAGCGATGCTGAACTGTTTTGGATCATCAAGAACGGCTTTCGCATGACCGGAATGCCAGCACTTGGTCCAACACATACTGATGATGACATCTGGAAAATCGTCAGCTTTGTGCGCAGCCTACCCGACCTCTCGGACCAACAGAAAACAATACTCAGGGAATCACTTGGATCAGGTCATAAACACGGAGACTCTGATCACAATTCAAAGCCTAAGGATCATCACGACCATCCTAGCGGCCACGCACACTGACAGCGGCGAGATTTGCAGTCGCTCATTGAAGATCGCTTGCCGAAATGCAAACAGCTAGTTTGGGTAAACACAGCACTCCTTATCGGCCAAACGGCTTGACGATTTTGCGTTTCAAGGGAAGGATTTCAGTTGGCAGCGGAGGCTTGCCAGCTTTTTTCCTAATACGATTTACTTCGCGATGGATCATGAGCAGCTGGCGACGGATCGGCGCATACGGAGCAATCGGCAGCCGATAGAACGCCAATGCAAGTGCCTTGGGTGAATCTCGGCGGGCACGTTCTGCAAACCAGGCTTTTAGCTCAAGATATTGTCGACGCTCCATCGCGACATGTGAATGCCATTTGTCATCGCGGCTGCCGTCTTTCTTTCGACCGCCGGGTCTGTAACTGATCGAGTAACCGGCGTAACGAATGGGCACACGCCGGATGTCGCGGATGAGTTTAGATTCCTCATCAAAGAACTTGTGTTTCCCTTTGGTCGCCATCATGACGAACAACGATTCGTGTCGAATGTACTGGAGATTGGCAAACCCAGATTTTTTGCGTCGTGCCCGAGTGGATTCGGAGATGGCAATTCCGTATTTCTCGATAAGCTTGGTGTCGATGATGGCCGGGTCTTTGTCCCTCGGGATTCTCCCCAACACGTAGAACCAGTAGCCATGCCGCAGATACGAGCATGCTATCTGTTGAACAAATCCATCCACTGAAGTTACAACCGCTCGATACCCGCCCACACTCGAACCTCCTCGCAAGAATAGAAGATGGGAGCCTGATTCATCGGCACAAGCTCCCGCAAAGCCGAAACGCAGTTTTTCAAAGAACGCAGCGAGTACGCGAAGAAAGCATCGCCGGAGTGCATCCTGGCATCAAAGCCAAAGCACTATGGTGAGCTTCATGGCAGGATTCCATTTCAGTTGCCGGAACTACATTCATTGAATTGTGCCCCGCCAATTCATGGAACCACTCACACAAAAAACCTGCGACGGCACCGCCGGAGTCCAAACGCACTCCGAGGTACCGCCGTTGGCTCGCCGCCACAACTGGCCAGTGCTCCCACACTAGCCAACTGTGACCGCTTGGCGCCCTTCCAAGGACCGGCGATTTCAAAAACGAGATCGCCCGTACAGAACTTCAACAGCTACATGCTGCCCGTCAGCCCTTTCGTCGTGACATTGCCGCCAGCACCACCTGATGCGACGTCAACGACCTCCCACTGCCTTGCAGGAAAAATCGCTCAAGCCGAATCCCCGCTCCCGCGAAGAAACCACCTGACTTTCTACTCAGGCCACACTCCCACTCTATGGCTTTTGAAACACCTGGATGACTCATACCCAGGCACCGGTAACCAGCCGGCAACCACAGAGCTTCCTGCGTTAGTCATAACCTCCACCTTGCGATTCACGTCGCTATCCCGCGCAAAACGGGAGGAACGTTGGCCGTATGTTGGTTTGCCAAAACCAGCACAGTTTGCATCATGAACACAGTTCATGACGATTTCTGGGGACCGAACGTAGAAGCATCCCCTTACCCATCGACCAAGGTCTTTCGCAATTCGGCACCGTCTCTCGCAAGATTCACCGGCAAGCCTTTGCAGGCCTTTCATGGTTGAGCTATTCGCAGCCGTGAGATTTGCCCACGGTCTCCGGAGAAAGTCCGCTCCGGTTCGGCCTGTTGCCAGGCTCGAAACTCCCCACGCCGGACAAGTTGAACGAAGTCCGAGACTTCGAACCCCTTGTGCAGGATTACGCATTTTCATCGAAAACACCTCACCTACTTCGGTTTATGACGGCCTAACAAATTACCTACGAAGTAACTCGCTAGGTTTTTCCGCATCGCCCTCGCCCAAGGCGCACGCCTTGAGACAAGATGTCACTGCATCGGATCGAATTGTCGGATTACTCGTTTCTACAATCTGCCGGCTTACGAATGTCGGCAGCAAGAAAACGGATTACTCGACAAAGCCTCCGTCGAACCGGACAAGCACCTCTCGATGCATCCGGCTCTACGGGCCAGTTGCGTAGCAGGTGGTTAACTCCTGCTCTCTTAGGCCAAGTGGTGAGCTTGGCTTTACCAAGTGCAACTGTCTGCTAAAGTCTGTCATGCCCGTCACCACGTGAGAGCTGAATTTGCAGCTCACTTGCAGCAACGCGTTTGACGTAATCAACAGCCACGGAATCAGGGATCCGATCCCAAATCCGCGCAGAAAAAATTACCGTACAGGATGCAATTCGCAAGCAAGAATACACTCGACGGTTCCTGGGAAAATCAGGGCGCCCAAAGCGTGTGCTTGGAATGCTAAACAGTATGCATTGGGGATCAATAGGCAACTGGATTCTGAGAGTGTTGGCAACAAACGCGACGACTACAATCGGTCTCGTGTTATCCACAGGCGAGGGGAGTAGCGCCTGTGGATAACACGACCTAGTAGGTGTCGGTATCGTCACACATTGGATGGCAAAAGACGTGTCGCAGTCGTCGCAGTTCCAGCAAAAAGCGTGTCGGTCCCGTCACGTTTTTTTGATTCACATCAAGAACCGTTTTCCATAACCCACTGAAGTAACTTGGGATTTTGCCCGTTAGGGAAGGGGAGTCGGTGAGTGTACAAAGTACTTGTACAAGAGTACCTGTACAAACAAAGATATTTTGCTTGTAGGGATTTGTTTTTCTTTTTGAATCGGTCATGGGATGGTTGATGAGATCCTAGCCTTTGAATAGCTCACTAATGTGCGTCACTTTGGTGTTACTGGCTGGGGCTTTTGGGGAATCGGCAACACCACCGAAGAGCTCGGTGCGGATTCGGGAAAACAACTTCTCACTGGCCGCATTCATCTCGTGCTTTTGACGCTCTGAACGATTCAGTTCGTGCCACCAGTCAGGTGCTGAGCGATTGCCTTCTGTCGCCTTAGATACGGAATCAACCAAATATGCCATTGGGCTCTTGTGAAAAAACTCATTGCCGAAGCGTTCTTGAGCTGCCTGGGTAATGTCTGCCCATTCAGCCAGAACGCGGGTAGGGAAGCGGTTGATCAATCTCGCCGCCGCCGCATCTTCAAAGCCGATTGCCTGCAGAGTTTCAAATAGAGGGGAGTCTTGCGGGGCCGGTGCGTAACTGTGCTTTTGCTTCTGAGCAAAGTATGGGCCCCGAGAGAGGCGAACGAAGTACTTACCAGGTGAAGTCTTGAATATCTCAACATCAGCCAGCACGTGCAGCTCTACGAGCTTCTTGAGGCATCGGCTGACCTTGGCTTTCATCTCCCGAGTTTGGAGTGAGGAGCTAAATCCAAGCAGATTCACCGCGACATGCTCTAATCGCAATGCGTTGACTCGCGTTCTGCGCGAGAGAATTTTGCTGACAAACAAAAACAGCCGTCTGCTTGCAGCATCCAACTCACGGTAGACGGCTAGGTCAAAGCGAAAGTGCCCTGCCGAGTCCTTGACCATTTCAAAGAAGATCGGGTCCCAGCTGATTCGCCATGCCCGGCAAGACTTCAGGTCGACTGGTAGGCTGTAACTGAAGAAGCGAAAACTGACTCGGCGATGCTCTCCACGCACAGGATCGTAGAATCCGTCATTCAAGTAGGTCACAGCCGACAAGCGTTTGATCGCTTCCGCAAACTGCTTGTATTGGCGCCCGCCACGCTTGCTATTTTGATTGATGACACCAAGTTGTCTTAGAAACCAGTGCGGTGTCGCAAAAAGCTCAGATTCTGGCTCTGGCTGGAGCATTGTCAGGGCAAGCAGGCCCCAAAGGTAGAGTTCATCCGAGGCGGACAATCCCAGTGGACAGAACACGCGAGCTAGGGCAGCTTTTCGAGTCTTGCCATAGCTGTAGAAATACTCGGCATCGTAGACAAGATTTTCGACTAAAGAATTGCGGGAATCGAGTGGGCAGAGGGCATGCTCGACCAGTGAGAGCTGACCGACGCCGGTGGTTCTTTGTTGTTGTTTTTTAAGTTTAGCCATGTCCCCTGCTGATGCACTTTAATCCAGTTAAAGGAAGTAGCATCTTGCAGGCGATTTTGAAACCAGTTTTTTGCCGACCCTTCCGACTAAATGTACCGAGAATTGGAAGCGAATCAGGAACTTACGCGGAATTGCATAATGCAATTCAGTCTGCAGGTGGTAGCGCGTCGACTCCCGAGAAGGAGGTTCATTCGTCAGCGTCAGAGGAGTTGCCTACGGAGGTCCGGGGTTGACGCTTGAGCGTTTGCCTTGTCTAGGCAGAATCGCCACAGGCTGGCCTTGCAAGTTCCTTTTGCGTTTCTAGGTACGTGCTTGAATAACCGTTGATGCGAACCCGGCATGCTTTTGAGTTGCACAAAGTGCGACGCAAACGACACGTACATACTCCCTGGCACCAAGAATTTGCTTGACGACCCTTACCTGCTTATGCCAGCGTATCGAAAGTGATTACGGCAACTTACGCAGAATTGCATAATGCAATTGCCAAGTTGCAAGCCATTTCAAGAGGTACCATGGCCAGCATCACGCTATGCATGATCAATCAAAAGGGAGGATGCGGAAAGAGCTCAACATGCTTTCATCTAGCGGGAGCATTTGCGGCATCGGGCTGTTCCGTTTTGCTAATCGACGCTGATCCGCAAGGTTCACTAAGCCAGGGATTTTTTGGGTCAGAAGTTATCGAGAACTTGCCAGCTGGCAGAACGCTTGCAGCTTTGTTTGATGAAGAGTGTTTTTTTCTCGACCAACAACAGCTCATTCTTCAGACTGACTTCGATGGCATTTCAATTGTCCCCTGCAACCAACATCTTGCCCGGCACAACATTCCAGAGCCGGAAAAAGCAGGCTTGGCACAATACGCTCTGAAAGAATTTCTGGAGCAAAACGACGGTTATGATGTTGTCCTCATCGACTGTCCACCGAACCTCTATCAGTGCAGTTGGAATGCGATGGTTGCCGCTGACTACGTGGTGATCCCGGTCCCTCCCGAAGACTTTGGAACACAAGGGCTGCGCGCAGTTCATCAGGCCATTGATAACGCCAGGAAGCTTAACCCAACGATTCGTCGACTTGGGCACTTGGTGACTCGATACGACAGACGGCTCTTGGTTCACCGCTCTTACGAAGAGCGATTAAGGGAACTCTACAAAGAAATGGTGCTGGACACGATCGTGCCAGAAGCTTCGGCGTTTAAGGTCTCGCTGGCTTGCCGGCAACCAGTGGAATACTACAGTGCGAAGTCAACTGCTGCGGAGAGGACGCGTGACCTTGCAGCAGAGATTGTGACACGGATTGCGGAGAAATCTAAGAAACGGATAGTGGGTGCTTAGGATGGCAAATACGCGAAATACGTTAGAAAAGATACGAAACAAGCTTGATGAGTCGATGGGCATTCGCGGCGTGGATCAAAAGCCACAGTTGAGCCCGGTGCCCAACAGCAAGGACGTAGGGCGACGGGCGCTGCGTAACTTTGGAACAGTAGCCATTGACAGCGTTATCCCCGATCCAGATCAGCCTCGCACCAAATTCAGCGATGACGAAATTCAGCGTCTAGCAAATAGCATCCAGGACAAGGGGCAGTTGCACCCCATTCACGTGCGCTGGTCGGAAGCACACGACAAGTGGATCATTATTTCCGGTGAACGCCGTTATCGGGCAACAAAAGCCGCGGGTCTTCCCAGCATCAACTGCCAGTTTCAGGAGCAAGAGCTAAGCAAGACGGAAATCCTGGAGCAGCAGTTGATTGAAAACTTACTGCGTGAGGATCTCAAGGCGATTGAAGAGGCAAAAGCGTTCGAACAGTTGATGAAACTCAATGGCTGGACTGGAAAAGAGCTAGGCGTTGCGATTCGCGTCAATCCTTCCCGAATCACCAGGTCTCTTTCGCTTCTAAAGCTTCCAGTCGACATTCAGGATCGAGTTGAGTCGGGTGACCTTTCGCCGACGGCTGCATACGAACTATCGAAACTTCCTAACGACGAACAGCGTCGAGCTGCCTTGGCCAGTGGCGAAAGCCTAACGGGATCAACCTCCGTAAAGAAAATGCAAGGCAAGGTTCGGGAACGCAAAGGAAAGTCTGCCCCCAAGCGACGCGGATTGAAGCAGACGTTTTTAACCGAAGATGGCTGGAAGATCACCGTTAGCGCGAACAAGAAAGGCAATTACCACGAGATGGAACAGGCCTTAGAGCAGGCGCTGGATGAGGTTCGTTTGCGAATCCAGAACAACGTTCATCTAGGCTAGTTTGCTCAACTCTACCATTTCGTGGTAATCTCAACTTATGAGAATTGACCATGAATTGGTAAAGCGAGAGTGTCGCCGTCGAGGAATTTCGCTTCAACAACTTCTGTGCGCGGCCGGTGTTAGCTCCAATGCCTACTACTCTCTTGCCAACAAAGAATCGGCAGTTCCACAGAGCATCCTGAAAATTGCTGGAACTCTTGATCTTCCACCCAGTACCTTGCTCTTTGACGAGAAGGCGATTCTTACTCGGCACTTAAAACTACTTGCTCGAGTTGATGCAATTGCCCAGAAGCATCCTGATGTTGATCGCGACACAATTCGGCACACCCTGACCCTCTTGGATGAACCACCAATTAACCGGCTAAGGAGAGCCTTGGAGCTTGGCAGAATCAGACTTCCTAAGTGAATCCGGAACGCTTAACTTTCTTGCGGAACTGGTCGCGGCCGATGTGAAGTTTATGGTCGTTGGTGCCTCTGCAGCGGTTCTTCAAGGCGTTCCCCTCGTAACACAGGACATTGATCTTTGGTTTGCCGAACTTCCGGATCCAAAACTACCAAGCGTGTTATCCAAAATCGGAGGCATCTACGTGCCACCGATGGGGCACAATCCACCAACACTTGCCGGTGATTGCGTTAAGCTTTTTGACATTGTCATTACCTGCCAAGGCTTGGAGAGCTTCGAGATAGAATACGAACGAGCCATTGCAATTGACCTTGGCTCGGTGGTCGTTCCGGTGCTGTCCCTTGCTCGGGTAATTCACAGCAAGAAAGCTGCTGGAAGACAAAAAGATCTTGCAGCAATTCCAGCACTGGAGACGGCCTTGAAGACAATTCTTGAAGAACAACGTCCGAAACTCTGGGCAGACCACCAGCAATCCAAGTTGTAGTTCTTTGTTAGATAGAACTTTACTAAACGATGCAAAACGTGGTACCTCTAATCCATGCTTAGAGAATTTCACGGAATCATCGATGCCACTGGTTTATGTTCGCTCGGACAATCTGCCCCATCGGGTAGGACACACGAGGCGTGCCTTCCATTTTGGGCAGTCCTTGACGAATGCTCAGCAAGCGACATTCTTCACGAACTCGTAGCTGGACGCCGAGAGCGGGCACTCAAGCTTCTTGAAGAGTTCGCGGTCTCGCTTGGCACAGAGCCAAGCAGCTAAGAATTGAAAATACTTATGGTCACCATCGCTATTGCCACTCAGAAATGAAGCAACCTATCTGCGGATACCACCTAGATGACGAAAAGCACTGGGTGGCTGAACTTCACTGTGGGCATTTCCAGCATGTCAGGCATGATCCACCCTTGATTACCCGTGAGTGGGTATTAAACAAGCAAGGACGCGAATCAATGATCGGCTTTGAGCTTGAATGCAAAAAATGCGACGAGGGTGCTCCAAGGGACGTGGACGCCTAGCGCATAAAAAACGCTCGTCCAAATGGGCGAGCGCGGCAAAAAACCAATTTAAAAACTAGTGCATGCTGGAGGCGACAATCGAAAACGTCATGAGCAAGGTGTAGACCACCAAGAACACCACGGCGTTAGCGAGCAATCGCTTTGCGGCACGCAACTCATAGTTCTTAATCTGAGCATTTTGCCATTCCCTTATTTTCCGATGTTTGTCCATTTCTTGTTCCTCCGTTGGTTCTTCTACACACGAACGCGGATGACCAACGGCACCAGCGCACGCCTGCGAAAAAACAAACGAAGGGAAACGGAGATTGGAAACGAAGGAATTCCCCCTTATTTAACGAAGCCGGGGGATGGCCGGAATACGGTGCCTCAATTCTAAGGAGCGGCCCCAGCGGAATCAAACGAAACTCGGCTGCCACCCAACGTTTTGAGTCGGTTTTCCGCGGAATCAATTGTGAACTGCCTGGGGTCATCCAGGCGAATGAACGGTGCGTGATAGGAGAACAATTGCAAATCGTCCCGCGATGTTTGAAACGTGTGCTTTACACCGCGTGAAAACGCCAAAACATCTCCAAGCCCAACCTCGACGTCTCGCATAACGGTGTCATTTGGGTTCGAATGAGCCTGGCATGCAACCTTGAATACCCCCTTTCCGCCAACCACGATGATCACGCGATCTGAGAAATCGTGCGAGTGTACCGGGAGATCATTCACACCTGGCTGAAAATGCAACTTGAGAACAGCGTCATCTCGCGTCTTGCCAAACAGTTGACCTGCATACCACACACCACCTGAGATTTGTGCCACACCCTCAAATGGCGAGAGTAGGTCAATGTCGTAGTCGCGATCCAGCGACAGAAGGTCACGTAGAAACGATTTCGATTCTGATACGCTCTCGCTCAAATTGCCCTTGATACAGGTTTGTTTGGCGAGTCTGCCGGCCCGAATCTCGGCGTTTAGTTGAGCAGTCAACTCGCGACAACGTTGAAACAGTCGACTGAGGGTGGCACTCCAGCACGACACGGAAGACGGATCATTCAGCACAGTGAAAGAATGTTGAGGGAACATCGGATTTTCTGGGTTGTAGTTGGAATTAAAATCCTTTCGTGTTAGCTCCTTTGCATGAAAACGCCCGAAAGCTGTTTGGATTCGAAGGACCGGATCGACATTCTGCTTGAGGAATACCGATCGCTAAACTCCTTGCTGTTGTTTCGACTTACCGCCCTGGACAGACGGTTGCCGCTATTTGCTGGCCTGATCACAGCAAGCTTGGCAACCGTGTTGGCACTGCCGCAAAACTCACAGACAATCATTCTTCTGATCGTGCCGGCAGCTCTCTTGTGGTTGGCACGTACGACCGTCCAGCATGCTCGTGCCAAAGAGGACCACTTGCGTCGCATCGATGAAATCGAGCGGGCCATCAACGAAATTGCGGGCGAGCACCTGCTGATGTTCCAATCGCGACATCCAAGCCGAGGGCGCACACCGGCCGGCAGAACCGGCAACAGCACCGTCGTTGCGACAACTTTTGGAACCCTGTTCATTTTGCTCTTCAGCTTGTTTCTGTTTCTGGAGACTCCCCGTCCGGTTCCGGATTGGATTTACGTCAGCTATTTGGTTCTCGTGATGTTGGGGGTTTCAATCGGTCCAGTGAGGCTCTCCAAGTATCACTACCGGAAACGACCGCCGGAATTGATTCTCCCTAACAATTGACCCTGCGATAAACACTCATAGTGTGTAGATATTTTTGCCACTTATAAGTGTCATGTAAAGCATGGCCAAGAAAGATATTCGCGAAATTGTTGGAAATTCCGTGCGAGAGCTTCGCGAAGAACGAGGCTGGTCCCAGGAGGAACTGGGATTTCGCAGCAGCTTGCACCGAAACTACATCGGCGGGGTGGAGCGAGGAGAACGCAACATCGCGATCGTCAATCTCGCCAAACTGGCTAAGGCTCTGGGAGTCAGCCCAAAGGACCTGCTCCCCTAGCCTCTACACTTCGTCAGGCAAACACCGTCTGGATTGCGGCTAGCTCACTGTCGGGGAATAAGTGTCGATAGCGCCGCCTCATCTCGTCGGTTTGGTGCCCCACCCAGGAATCGATCATGCGTTGATCCACTCCCCGCATGGCACAGTTGCTGACGAACGAATGCCGAAAACAATGCCACCCAGGAACGTTCTTCCAGGGTCCGCTGCCAAAGGTGCGTCGGAAATACCCCCTGGCATCATCAGCGTTTAGGCCAACCGGCTGACCATCCTGAATCTTGCAAAAAGTGAATTGGCCACCGGGATGTTCGGCGAACCATTTGTCCAGGATGTCTCGCAGTTTGGGAGCGATTGGCACGCGTCGAAATGAGCGTTTCCCCCGCATCCTCTTTCGTTCACGCAGGACCATTGACGAATCACTGATGTCGGTAGTCAAGGAACGAAATAGCTCGCTGCGTCGAGCCCCTGTGTAGGCGGCAGTGGCAACCATCGGGTAAATGAACGGATACCGGTCCAATTCCTTGAGGTGCTCAAGCACCTGGTCGATCTCTGACAACGTCAGAAACAGGCAGTCCCAGAGTTCCGCCTCCCGATTCTTGTCGAGATTATTGACCTCAAGTTGCTTTTCAATCTCCTGCCATGTTTGAAATGGTGGCTTTTCCTGCTCCTTGGGAAAACGAAGACCTTTTCTCGGGAACGACCCTTTGATGTGCTTGTTGTCTTTGGCCCATTGCCAAATCATGCCAAGCGTTCCAATCTCCTTGCGAATCGTGCTCCTACCGACTGACTTTCCTCGCTGCCCCGGTTCCTTCGATCGCTTGCTGACGTAGTGCTGCAGCCTTGCAACGCTTAATTGCTCGATTTTGCACGATGCTCCCAAGATACGCTCAAAGTGGCGGCGATGAGTATTGATGCAACTCAGTGTCGTTTGCTCCAGTGCTCCATCTGGAAGGGCCTCCATAAATCGGTCGAACATCGTGCCAAGATCCATTCCGGAATGGGAACGGACGGACCCATTCAGCTTGCCGTCGGAGAGCAGAAAGGTGGCCACATCGGCTCCGCTCGGCATCTGCAAACGACCGCTTTCAACGAGTCGAATATTTTCATCGAGCCGATTCAGCCGATCCTCGGCCTTTGGCCGACTCTTGGTCCTCAGGGACCGCCGGAATTTGGTGCCGCCAAATCGAAAGCGAACGTGGAAGTTTTTGGACTTATCTTGTTCGAGCCAAGACATGAGAAGCTCCTGTGGTTGCTGCGATCGAATATCGATTCGCGGTGCCGGAAAAACCAGCGATGCAACTACAGTGCAAGTCCAATGTTGCCCCGGATTTGCCCCGGGGGGCTCAACGTAAAAGACGGCTAGGAGTCAAAAATGCCGTAAAAAACAAGTCGGGGCGACTAGATTCGAACTAGCGACCTCTACGTCCCGAACGTAGCGCTCTACCAGGCTGAGCCACGCCCCGATGTGGGTTGCGGGGGACGCTCCGGTGTGGATCGCCTCTCGCAAATTGCTTCGCTCGGGATTCCTCGTCTTGCTCGTGCCAGACGGTTCCCGATCGAGGGCGTAATATAACCTCACCCCCGCCCGCTGCAAATACCTAACCGAAAACTCCGCCGATCCACCTTTTTCCGGGTTTCAGGTCTTAAAAACCGGCACAACATTTTCTTGTCTGGCTCCCCGGCACTTCGATCCATTTTTCTGCCCCCTTTTTTCTGTCGTTTGTCCCGGCGGTCGTGGTGCCCCTCGCTGACGCGTCGGGCTGGCATCGCTGCGTTGATTCTCACGCAATGAGTCAATCAACTGGCCGTTGGTGAGTATTTCTGCGTGGGGTCGGTCGGCGGGGTGAGCAGGCCGGTTTGGGCGAAACGGCGGAGCTTTTGCCCGACGACGGCGCGGAGTTGCTCGTGCGTCGGGGTGATGGAGGTCGGCGTGACGGACTGAACCTCTGCCCGGGGCAGGGACGGTTCGGAATCGGGCGCCCCGGACTGCAGGGCGACGCCGTACTGGAGCAGGTCGGCGGTGATCTGGTCGATCGTCGCTTGGCCATCCATCCGCTTGACGATCTCGCGTTCGAAGTCGTCCAAATGAACCGATTCGTGCCTCAGGTTGGTCACCCGGCTGCCCGTCTCCGCTTGCCAGCGAACCAGCGCCGTCGTGCCCGGTGTGGTACCGATTTCCGAACTGCATCCGGCGGGGGTGGCGTAAAGCCCGACGAGGCTGGAGGAGTAGAGTTCCAAAAACGTTTCATACAGTTCCTTCTTGCATTCCTGGACTCCCGGACGCTGCTCGCCGGGGATGGCTTGGCGGGCGACCTCGGTCAACGCGTCGATTGAAATGTCGCTGGGCCAGATCGCTGCCAAGTGACGCAACGCCTCGGCTTGCACCGCGTTGCCGACGGTGAGTGTGCGTCCCGACGCGTGTTCAAAAACCCGGGCAGGCGATTCGGCCGACGTGTCCTCCGGGTCCAACTCCGCCAGCGGAGCGTTGACATATAAGCCCTCCAGACGCTCGGGCTGGATCGCCCGATCGAGCTGGACTTCACGATGACACAGCACTGATTGCCGAAACTTTCGGTTCCGCAAAAAATCCAAGTACTGCTCCATCTGAACCAATCCCGGCGCGATCTTCGACAACGTCTGCCGAGTCTCTTCGGAGTATTCGCTGGGGATCATGCTGCCGAACTGAGCCTCGCACATGAACCGCAACTCATTCGCCTCGGTGCGGGAGACGAATTGGTGAAAGAACAGCGGCTCGTTGTAGTCTTCCAAGTGCTCGTGGTAGATGTAACTGTCTTCGGAACCGCGCACCACAGAAAGCTCTTCGTGCAACAGTTTTTCATAGGCGTCTTGATTCGGCTGGACGGCGGACACGAGAAAGTCGACCAAGGCTCGGGATTGATTGATCTTGGTCTGCGTTTCGTCAAAGCCCGACGCGTGATAGCTCATCATCTCGCGCACCCCACGACGCAGGTACCATCCCGGGTAAGTGTTGTAGCTGATGTAGGCCAGACCGCTTTCGCTGAGATGCTGGCGACAGACGGAGAGGATCTTTGCTTGAACGGCTGGCGGCACCCAGGAATAAACGCCGTGGCAGATGATGTAGTCGAACTCGCCTTCGGAGGCATCAAACTCCAAGATGTCCTGGTGACGCAGGGTGATGTTGTCCAGCGAAAGCGCGTCGATGGCGGGAATCCCCTCGTCGATTTGACGTTTCGATGCATCCAGCCCCAGGAATCGTGACTGGGGGTAACGGGCGGCCATCGGGATCAAGTTTCCGCCGGCGGCACAACCGATCTCCAAGACGCGACATCGCGAAACGTCCGCCGGCTTCATGCCGAACAGATGTGCCAGGGCGGCTAGATTACGTGGGTGGCTGCTGGCGTAGGGATAACTGGCGTAGGGGTATTCGTCGTAGCTGAAGGGTTGGGAAGATTCGGTTGACATGGAGCGGCAGACGAACGGTTCGGGATGTTTCGGGGGATGGCAGAATGATACGGGGCAGAACGATACGGGGCAGAATGATGAGGGGAGAAGAATGCGGCCATCTCGTTGGCGGCGAATGGATGATCCTACCGTGAATGCAAGGAAGGGAAACCGCCTACATCTTCGCCTGAATAGCGGGGTGAGTGGACCGCGTCCGGGAGGAGTGAGTTTGGTAAGAAGATTTCGGGGTAAGAAGATTGTAAAATCCCTCCTCCATCCGTCATGTTCGTCAACCTTTGACACGCTGCGGGGCGTCGCAAACCGATCTTTCGGCAAAAGCATACCTGCGTGATGCGAGCGAGTGGACGACGTGCGGAATCGTCGACAAGAAGATATCGCAATGCACCTGCGTCGCAACGGGCGCACCACGCGACGGGGCTTGAGGCCACAACACAAAACTCTCTGTTCCGCGGCACGATGCCTTTCGGAACACCAATCATTGATTTGAGCAGAACGGATTACCATGCAACCAAATCAGCAACCGTCGTGGCAGGCAGCCGCGAAGAAACGGGGTCACGCGCGACTCGCACGCGACCTACGTCGAGCGGCGATCGTGATCGGGCTGTTGGCACTGACGGTCGTGCTGATTCTTCTGTTGTTCCCCCCGTTCTTTGCACCTCAAACGCACTTGGTGCTGATCGGATCACGCGGCAACGACGCGTTCAACACGCCCCCGATTCCCTTTGTCGCCGAAGACCTGGAGGCGATCGCGTCGATCCGGGAAGCCAAGGTTCGCGATCAGAGTGAAACGCTTCGGTCGGCGCAAGCGGCCAAGAACCTGGCCGGCCGTTTGGCGGAGACCAAGATCAACGCGCGCGACAATTTGATCCTGTACATCAACGCGCACGGCGTGACGGACGACACGTCGGCCTATTTGTTGTGCGACAATTTCGACCTTCGCCAACCCGATCTCGGTCGCATCTCCGTCGCATCGCTGCTTGACCAGGTTCGCCAATCTCCGGCGGCAACGAAATTGATTGTGATCAACGCGGGCACGATCGACTACGACCCGGGACTGGGGGTGGTCGGCAACGAATTTCCGCGGCTGTTGGAAAACGCGGTTCGTCAAACCGGGGACGCCTCGCTTTGGGTCTATTGTTCTCATTCGTCGCTGCAGTACTCGCACGTTTCACGCGCCGCCCGCCGCAGTGTTTTCGGGATGTTTGTCGGCGAGGGGCTGAAAGGGGCTGCGGACCTGGATCACGACCGAACGATCAAGCTGAGTGAATTGGTCGGATTCACGTCGGCCAACGTCGCCAAATGGGTCGCGCAAAGCACCGACCGAGGGGCACGACAGTCTCCTCAGCTGATTTGGGGCGGCGGCCAACCGGGGAAATCCGATCCGGAATTGCTGACGTTGTTCGAGCGAGACTCGACGAAGCACCTGACCGCCGCGTCTTTGATCGTGCCGCTGGATGAAGACGGCGGCAGCAGCGGATCGTCGTCGCGTTCGGGAAGGGTTCGGGGTTTGTTGCGAAGGCAGCAGGTCACCTTGGCTTCCCATCGCATCCCATCCAACGAAACCACCAAGGGGTCCGCCGGCGCCGCAAACGATGTCGCCGGTGGACCGTCGGACCCTGCCGGCCAAGCCGCCTCGGCTGGTGCCGACGACGAATCAGCCAAGGCCGATGGCAACGCAGGATCCAGCGACGCCGCCCCGACCGGGCCCGACACGGGTGCCGATGGCCAAGCAAACGGCTCGGGTCCGATCGGTAGCCAAGACGGGAACACATCCGGGGAAGACGCGTCTGTCAAAACCAAGCAGCTGCTGTCCAAGGCGTGGCAGCAGCGCGACACTGCGTCGTTGGCTTGGTCGGCGGTCGATCCAAGTTTGAGCCCGATCGAGAACAAGCCGCACCTGTGGCGTGAATTGCAGGCCGAACTGTTGGCGTTTGAACAGCAACTGAGCGGCGGCAAGGGATACGATGACGAAAAGATCCTAGTGACGCTGGAAGATTCGTTTCCCTCCAAGCCCACGACGAAACCGGCTGCGTCCCAAACCCCATCGCCGCCATTGAAGTCACTTTTTGGCGGAGCGTCCGAAGAAACGATCGCGCTGCTGTCGACGCTGAACCCCGACCAAGCCCACAGTCTGGCCCTGGCCCGGCTGGCGGCGATGATTCAAGGGGACGAGTTGGACGTTGAGCTGAAAACGTTGCAAGCGTCATTGGAGCAGAACCAGCGAAAGGCGTTTGACGAGTGGTTGAAAACGCGATGGCGTCCGGAGTTTTCTGGCTACATCGAAATGGCCTACCTGAAACGGCTGGCCGAAGATCCGGATCTGGACTGGAGCTTGGTTCAAAACGCTGCGTTGACGACGTTGGCCGGCGAACGCATCGCGGCGTTGGACCTGTTGTCGCCGGGTTGGATGCGATCGGACGTCGAACGGGCCGATCAAGTGCGTTTCTTTGCCGAGCAACTGGTGTTTGATCGCGTCGGTCTGCGGTGGCAACAGCGGTGCGAGGACCTGTTCAAAGACGCGGGGACGATCTACGCCGCAGCCGAGCAGGATTTCGTCGAAATCCGCCGAGCGGAGCGACAGTTGGAAGTCGTATTGGCCAGACTGCCGTCGTATCTGCATTGGCATCGGATGTCGCAGTTCATGCCCGTTGAACGAAGCATGGTTTCTGAAGACCTTTCGACCTTGCTGGATCTGGCGGCTGAACTTTCCGACCTGCTGGATCAACCGGGACAATCCAGTGTGACAACCCTATCGGCAGTGCGCCGACAATTGGAATCCATCCAGTCAAGTGTGGAAGCGACATGTGGCGATGCTTCTGCGGAGCAATTATTAACGCGGACACCGACACCGAGCGATTCGTATCAGGCTGAGTTGTTGCTGCGGACGCCGCTGGTGAGTTCGTCTTTGCGGAGTCAACTGTTGACCGCATCGGATCAGCGCGATCGCGAATTGGCCGCCAACTATGACTTGGCCAACATCGGAATCGACGATGTCGCGACCGCGGCACCGGGCGGTGTGTCTGGAAGTCCGACGGCCGAAGACTGGCGGTACCTGTTCGAGCAAGCCAAGCTGGAAGCACGCTACGTACATCTGTCCCGGATCGACGGTGTCCCGGCAAACGAATTCGCGGCGGTCACGGCGGCACAGGAAGTCGGGGCGGCATTCGAGTCGCTGGAACAAGCCTATCGGTCGATGCAGGCAGACGATTCGGCGTCGAAGAGGGCAGCCGTTAGGCAGACGCATTCGAAGTTCGGAATGGCGTTGCAAGCGTTCTACCGCAGCGCAGCCGAAGTGGAGCGTGCGTTGTCGTCGTGTGCCGTGTCACCGGCGGCATCACGAATGGCCATCCGGTTGTTGCGGATGCTGGATCCACGGGATGCCTGGCAACTCGATCGCGTCGACGTCAACGCGTTGTCATTGGCGCCGCAGCTTCGATCGACGCTGCGATGGCAGGCGAGTCGTTTTGTGCAAGCGTCGACGTATCACACCGGAACAGCCTCGACCGCTTTAGCGGATTGGGCAGACCAGTACCGAACGCAGGCTGAGCTGCTGTGCCGATCGACCGATCCGTCGGACGGCCTGCATCGAATCGCTTTGACGGCTCCCGCACAAGTCGACTTACAATATGGCGATCACGACGAAATCCTGGTCACGATGGACAACCCGAGCGACCGCGAGCTGTCGGTCACGGTTTCACTGGAATATGAAAGCCAACTGATCGACGTCGACCTTGACGCGAGCGCTAAAACTGGGGAATCAGGGTCGACAGCCGATGAGATTCGGCCACGATTCTTTGACACTCCGTCGCAATTCGGAACTCGACGTTCACATCCGATCACGATCGCGGCGGAGAGTTCGATCGCGTTGCCGTTGAAAATTAGCCGCAGAGACGATGCATCGGAAACGACGAAGTTGGTGGTTGACGTTTACCAACCGTCCAAGCTGACACGGTCTGATGTCCAGCCACCGGTTCTGTTGACCCGTCGCTCGATCGACGTGATGTTGCCGGTCGCCGAGGTGTTCGTTCGACGAGGCGATGCGACGTTCGTGTCCGACGTCGGTGGGGTGGAATTGTTGCCGCATCCGAATCGATTGGAAACGTTTCGATTCGGCGTCGTTAACCACGCCTCTCGGTCCAAGGAGATTTCGATGCGTTGTTACGCGTTGGGCGGCAGAGTGACGGGGCGGCTTCCGGCGGACCCCACCACGTTGCTGGCCGGTGCGTTGCCGCTGGCAAGTTTTGACTTGAATGTCCCGGGAGACGGGCAACCCGCGTTCCCGAGTGCTGGCGAAGCCCAGCAGGGCGGCGGAGACGAAACAGCCGCAAAAGCATCGGACGCTGCCAAAGAGGACACGGCGAAAAAGGATGACGCGGCAGCCGAACCGATCAAATCCGTCGACATGCCGCACGGCATGCTGGTCGAATTGAGAGATCGCCAGACCGGACAATCCACGTTCCGATACGTGCGTTTTGCGATCCAACGACCGCGACGATTCGTGGTACCAAGGGTCGGATTCGATACGACCAAACAACAAATCACCATCGAAGTCTCTGCCGCCGATCCGGCACGCTTGCCTGAAGGGGCGCCGGTCCGCGTCGAGTGCCGGCTGGCTGACGACCGATACGGCCGGACCAAAGGCAAGTTGCAGGGCATGATCAGCCGATCCACGCCGACGACGAAGCTGTTTATCGCCACGACGACTCCGCCGCCCCGTGTGGCTCGCGTCTACATCGACGTCGATGGGTATCCGCGATCGTTCATCTTTGATGTCCCTTGCGGCAAACACCTGACGAATGTTCCCGAAGTCACCGATTTGGTTGGCCTGCAGATGACGACGTCGTCCAAGAACGGCGTGCTGGGGGCGACGAAGTCGATTCCCGTGGCCGTCCAAATCGACGCGTCCGTCGGATCGTTCGAGAACGGGCGCGATCATCTGGATCTGGGAATCGACCTGGACGATTCCGGCGTTCCCAACCCTGAAGACAGTGTGACGTTGACGACCGACCGCGGAGTGATGATCGGGTTTGTCAAATCCGCTCCCGACGGCACGATTGAATTGACCAACGCCGTGTCGGACCACTTGATCGATCTGCCGTCAGAGCGGCTGGAAAACCTGTTGATCGATGTCGCGGCCAGCTTGACCGTCAACGACAAAGTTCAATCGGTCCGCAGCATCGAGCTGTTGATCGATACCGCGCCACCAATCGTCGGTCCGATCAATCGGACCGACGGATTGGACTTCGTCGCCGTCAACGGCCAAGTTGATCTGGAGGTCTGGGCGTGGGACGAGGGATCCGACGTCACCAAGGTCGAAGCGGCGTTTGATCTGGAAGGGACGGGCGAGTTTCCCGCCGCGGGAAACATTTTCACGGGCTCGCGGACGTCCGATCGCCAGTGGATGCTGAGCGTCGATTCGGGGCCCGACGCCGGAAAGAAATCGTTGCTGGTGCGTGGCATCGATCGCGTGGGCAACGAAAGTGATCCGGTGTCGATCGACATCGAAGTCGTTTCGGCGACCGAGAGTACGAAGCGGGTGAAGCAGCAAACCGTTGATCTGGTCGGGACGATTCAGTTTCGGCAGCGGAATGTTCCGGAAGTGGAGGTGCGATTGATCGCTGTGCCGGCAGATGATGCGGGCGCTGGAACCGAACCGAGCGAGGCAGCGGCCGAGGCGGGGATGTCGGTGCGGTCGAACGAGAGCGGTGGTTACGTGATTCCGGGGGTTCCGCCGGGCAGCTATCGCCTGGCCGCACGGGCGGTGATTCGCAACCGCGTGCATCGCACGGAGTTGCCGGTGGAAGTCACAGTGGGTCCGCAGCGCACGATGCGGGTAGATGTGACGTTGCCGTAGGACGCCCGGGGGCGCTGCGGGGCAGCGAGGGGAGTCGCCTAAAGGCTAAACACCAACGGCGTTGGGCGTCACGCTTTCCCGAATACCGCTAAGGTAAGGCCGCCCGGACGCTGGCGCGAACCGGCTGATGTCAAGCGATGATCAGCCGTTTGGCGCGAGCCTACGGGCACTCCCTGAAGGAAACGACGCTTAGCTGAGCGGTATTGGGCCGTAGGACGCCCGGGGGCGCTGCATGGCAGCGAGGGGGGTCGCCTAAAGGCTAAACACCAACGGTGTTGGGCGTCACGCTTTCCCGAATACCGCGAAGGTAAGGCCGCCCGGACGCTGGCGCGAACCGGCTGATGTCAAACGATGATCAGCCGTTTGGCGCGAGCCTACGGGCACTCCCTGAAGGAAACGACGCTTAGCTGAGCGGTATTGGGCCGTAGGACGCCCGGGGGCGCTGCATGGCAGCGAGGGGGGTCGCCTAAAGGCTAAACACCAACGGTGTTGGGCGTCACGCTTTCCCGAATACCGCGAAGGTAAGGCCGCCCGGACGCTGGCGCGAACCGGCTGATGTCAAACGATGATCAGCCGTTTGGCGCGAGCCTACGGGCACTCCCTGAAGGAAACGACGCTTAGCTGAGCGGTATTGGGCCGTAGGACGCCCGGGGGCGCTGCATGGCAGCGAGGGGGGTCGCCTAAAGGCTAAACACCAACGGGTGGGGCCGCAAACTTTCTGCAGTTGGCTTAAACGTCACCAACGGAATGACCGATACAAGTGCGTATGCGTGGCTATCGATGCGCCTTTCGAAATCCGTTGAAGAGATCAATGACCAACAGTCGCAACCGCTTTTCGATCGGCGTTTGCTTGATCGCAGTGGCAACTTGCGCCGGCTGTGCGTCGGTTCCCCCGGCGGCGCCTGCGCCGGCAGCCCCGACGTCGGCCCAAGCCGGTGCGACCACGATTGTCGCCGTGGCTGCCCCGGCGGCCCCAGGGATGACGCTGCCGCAGTTCTTGGGCCTGGACTTGGTCTTTGGCGGGATTCGGACGGTCGGCGGGCGTGTCCGCAATCGGTTGGGAACACGTTTCCCGGGTTTGGAGGCAAGACCGCCGATCAAGTCGATCACGGACCCGTCCAACTTGGGCCCCGATGCCAGCCCGGCGGAAAAAGCCGCCGCGGAAGCCAAGATCGAACAAGACAAAGCGCCGCAGAAAGCCAAAGCGATCAAGTTCCTTGCTAAACAAGGATGCGGGAAATGCAATGAGGCTGCCGAGGACGCACTGTTGGCAGCGCTGGACGATTGCAGCGAAGACATTCGGATCGCAACTTTGGATGGTCTGCGCGAAGCCGTGACCGGCAAAGGGGGATGCATTTGTCCGAACAGTTGTTGCAGCCCGAAGCTGCTAAAAAAGCTGTATGAGATTGTCTATGAAAAAGACGACTGCAATGAATTCGTGGAACCGTCACACTATGTGCGTCGCCGAGCCCGTCTGGTGATCTGTGCCTGCAGCGGCGCAACACCAATTGACGGAGGGACCGCGCCGATGGAAGGCCCGACGTCCGTCGATGCAGTTCCCACGCCGGCCGGTGAGGTCACTCCGGCGGTCGCGGCAAACGCCGTGATGCCGGAATCCAAATCGAGTGACGTCGCCGCTCAAGAGGTGGTGCCGAATAACGATGCGACGGCCGATCAAGGCATCGCGGTGGTCGGTCACACCGAAGCGGACGCCACCACAGCCACTGTGACGACGACCGCCGGATTCTTGTTGCCAGAAAGTTTTGATCCGACGCTGCAATCCGATCACGATTCGGTTCGACGCGAGTAACGTTCCCCCACGAGCGACGAGCCCCACGGACGACAAATCCATGTCGACTTCATCCACTCAGCCCGCCGGCAAGGCCAGCCAACCCGATCGCAAGGTCTGGCAGGGCGATCGCGCCGGCGGCGCCGACGTTTTCGGAATCCTGTGGCGGCGCTGGCGGCAGGTGATGTGGGGCGTGCTGTTGCTGGCCGCATTGCTGTTGTTCGCCTGGCTGATTTGGCTGTTGTTGCTCTCCCCCAAACGCACTGCGGTGGTGGTGCTGTCGGCGGCGGAGTACTCGTGGCCGCTGCCGCCGAACGCCTGGGCCAAAGAGGACTTTGGGAAATTGGGCGTCATGGACGGCGAAACGATCACTGTGCGTGGCGATGATGCCCCGATTTTCAAAGCATCCGATTTTTACCAACGCTTGGAGCGAGAGGTAACGCGGGCACAGGGGCAAAGCCGGCGATTGCCGTTGATCGTTTGGGTCAGTCTGCACGGGGTTGCCGATGGCGGTGGCGATTCGATCCGGCTGATCCCACCCAAGGCCTCGGCGACCGATTCCGAGTCGTGGATCGATTTGGACGAACTGCTGGACCGCATCGAGCCGCTGGGCGCGAAACGCAAGACGCTCCTGATCCTCGACTGCAACCGCATGCAGGTCAATTGGAACATCGGCCTGCGGGTGAATCGATTCGCCGACGAGGTCCAAGCCGCGTTTGCCGAACGCGTGGCGAAGGAAAAGACCAAGGTCGATTTGGCGGTGATGTTGTCGGCCGGATCGGACGAAACGGCCCATGTTTCAGCAGATCTGGCGGGATCAGTGTTCGGGCACTTCCTGCAATTGGGACTCGCCGGCGCCGCCGATCAAGTGTCACACCATGGCAACGGCGATGGATGGGTCGACCTTGTCGAGCTTCACCGTTACGTTCAAACTCAGGTCAGTTGGTGGGCACGGCGTAGCCGCGGTGATCGCCAAACGCCCGTCCTGATGAAGGTCCATGCCGATTCGAACTTTCACCTGACGCGGAGTTTGAATCCGGAGCGATTGAACCAGTTGACCGCTCGCCCCACAGTCAGTCGATCTGGGCCGACGATTTCGGATGCCCAGCTTGACTCACTTTGGCGATCTTTGGACGAGCATCGCGAACAACAACTCTATCGCCGCGAACCGATCGCGTTCCGAGACTTGGAACACAGTCTGTTGTGGCTGGAGCAACTGGCGACCGCCGGCAAGGGTTATCAAACCTTGGCCAAGCGGACGTTTAATCGCGTGGTCGGCGAGATCAAGGCGATTGAAACCCGGATGGCCCGATTGCCGCAATCGCCAACCTATTCAAACGCCTATTCGCTGGTCTCGGGCAACCGCCCGCCGCTGCCACGTGCGCTGCGTGTCCACTCGCTGCCGCTGGCGGAGTTTTTCGGCACGCAGGACATGACTTCAAGCGCGCAGCTTCGTGATCGATTGCAAGAGTTTTCCACCCGGCCAAACGCCGGACTGCTTTCGAGCGTTCGGGCAGAATTTGAGGAGCTTGCGACGTCGGACTATCGCAGCACGCAGTTTGCCCGAATGTTAGATCGCTACCAGACGCCACGGTTGTGGCAACAAGCGGACGTGTTGGGCACGTTACTGACGCTGCAAAGTGAGATCGAAGACCGAACGGTCCCGCGTGATGACGATGGGATCCCCGCAGACCTTCGCGTCCATCGTTGGACCCGATGGTTGCTGGCGCCGGCAGACGCATCGCGTCGTATGGCAGAAGACCGCGTGTTTCTGCGTCAGCAAGAGGGCCTGGCCGAAAGTCTTCAAGAAACACAATCGAGCCTCACCGCATCGATGGGCGCGCTGACAACGGCAATCACCGCATCACAAATCAGCGATCGATCGATGGCGCTCGCGCCTTACTACGCACAGTGGATCGCCCACCCGGACCGCGCATCGGATCCCGCGGAAACGAAAGACGACATTGAAAACGTGATCGTGCCGTTGATCGGTGAAACCGAGCGTCTTGCCGCCGAACTCGACGCGATGCCGACCTCGATCGACGACCAAACGGTCGTTCAATCCCTGCGGAGCATCGGTGCGTTGGCGGAGGAAAAAATCCGCCCCACGATCGACAGCCTGCAGGAAAAACTGACCCTGCGGACGCGTGAACTGATCCGCGAAAGTCTGACCAATCAGCTGGAGACGGTCGGAGAGATCCAAGCCGTCTTGTCCGTCCCCTTGGTCAATTGGGAGTCCCGACGTGATCTGCGGACTGCGATGAACGAATTGACCACACGTGTTCACGCCAACCTGGAACCGCCCAGCGACGACGACCAAGCCGATTCGATTCCATCATCTGAACTCGCCTATTCCGCTCGCCTGGAAAGCTGGCAACGGCATCCGCTGGATTTATTGCTCGGCGAGACGACGGGCGGCGCGGGTGATGCCGCCAACACGCCGATCGCATCATTTCTGGATTCTGTCGAGCGTCAGATGCAAGGAATGGGTGTCGAGACGACGTTGTCGGGTCAACGAAACCGATGTGCCACCGAAGCGCGTCGAACGCGAGCCGCCGCATCGATCTGGTTTCCTCGCCCAGCCGACGATCCGATCGCGCTGCTTCGCGACATCGACATCAAGGCGCTGTTGATGTGGCATGCCGAGCGATCCCTGGCTGATTTTTGGGGACCGGCCGGTGGCGAGCGTCCGTTTTACGATCTTGCCGCGACAGACTATCTGGCATCGGTCGCCGAATTGGACCGCCAGGGGATTGATTCGGCGTCCGGCGGTGAACGACTCGTTGAACTTGCCGAGGCCCGATCACAGCTGGAAGCGAGTCGTCAATTCCTTCCTGGCTGGCTGTCGACCACCTCGGCGCGGACAATTCAATTGGATCCCCAGGACGACATCAGGTCATTGCTGGTGATCCGATCCGAACCGGAAAACGCCTTCGCGCCACCGCAGGGAACCGCCGTCGTGTCGGTGCGTAGCGAATCGCAGCGGATTGATTTTGAATCCATCCAACCCTCTGATGCGGTGACGCTGCCCACGTCCAATGCTCACTATCAAGTCGTCTTGCCGGCGGAGGTATCTGGTGCGGGATTGGCGTTGAAAGCACAAGCCGTTTTTCGCGGCCATGAATACGGCAGCCCCTTGAACCTGGAACAACTGGGCGGTGTGAAGATCGATGTCCATCCGCATCGGTACCAGAAAAGCGAAGTCACGCTGAACGGTCCCTGGGACGAGCTGTCAGTCGTGTTTGTCCTGGATTGCTCGGCCAGCATGGCGGAATCGCTCGAAGCGAATGCAGGTGAGGTCGCTTCGCGGATGGAAATCGCCAAGTCGGCGCTGCAAGAAATGCTGTTCGATCTAGGGCTTCGGCGAAACATTCGGGTCGGTGTCCGCGCATTCGGACACCGCTTGGGCTGGAGTGTTGACGAGCCGGTCAGACCACTCACCCGGCCGGATTTTGGCGGACTGATCGATCCTGCATTAACGCCGGAGCGGGATGTCGAAGCGATGCTGGGGTTAAGCGACTTTGACCTCGCAGCGGCTCAATCGTTGGTCCCTGAAATCGGCGGATTGAAACCGTGGGGACAATCGCCGTTGTACCTTTCCGTGATGCAAGCGATTCAAGAGTTTTCGGCGGACGACGCCACGGCCGATCGACACGTCATCGCGATCACCGATGGAGCCAATTACCAATTCATCCCGCCGTCGGCCACCAATTCGTCGCTGACGACCGACAACGACGTCCGCCAGGCTTGGATGCAGACGCCGGTCCCCGTGCACATACTGGGCCTGGGAATGGATCGCTCGCAGCAACAAGATGCCGTCCAGGAATTCGACCGGTTGAGCCGTGATACCGGTGGTCGTTTCCAAGCTTTGGCCAGTTCAACCGACTTGAAACAAGCACTGCGGAACTTGCTGGCGCCGGGGATGTATCGATTGCGATCCTATCAAGACGACCATCGCCCCGACGTGCCGATCACGCTGGGCTCGCCGACACGCGTTGCACCTGCCCCCGAATCGCCCGAGCTGTTCGCGCTGCAATACGAAGGCAGACAGTGGGTGGACGCCGCAGCACAGGAAGCCGCGACGCAACCGCTGGCGATCGAACCGGTGGTCTTGGAAGGTGGCGAAGCGTACCAGTTGTATGTCAACGAAGCGGGCACGGAGATCTATGACTATCCGTACGACGACAACGTCGAAGCCGTGGCAGGGTTGGTGACGTCCCAGGGCGCCGCGACCGATCACGTGATCCGGGTGCATCGCCCGCAGCATCAACCGCCCCATGACGTCGCGTTTCCTGTTTCCTGGCAGCGACGCGATCCCGCCGGTTCGGATGACCGTCCGCTTTGGCGAGCCACACGTCGTCCTTCGGCAGTTTGGATTGAAATTCAACCGGTAGCGGTCGACGGGCAAGAGGTCGGTCAAGCCTACACCTTCTATGACGCGACGTTTGAACCGGGGGAACCGGCCCCGGTGATGAATCTGCTGTCAAGCGATTGGCCGCGCCGAGCGG
>NZ_CP036264.1:6047211-6047540 GCF_008035925.1 Stieleria maiorica | reverse complement strand
CCTTCGGTTCCCGCGAGGCTGGAGCCTCTCCGGAGGTGCGTTCCCAGGCAGGAGCCTGGGAACGAGGGGGCATTCGCTTGCGCTTCGGGCTCGTACTTCTCGTTCCAGGGCTCCGCCTTGGAACGGGGATTGGCGGAAGGCTCCGCCTTCGGTTCCCGCGAGGCTGGAGCCTCTCCGGAAGTGCGTTCCCAGGCAGGAGCCCGGGAACGAGGGGGCATTCGCTTGCGCTTCGGGCTCGTACTTCTCGTTCCAGGGCTCCGCCTTGGAACGGGAGTTGGCGGAAGGCTCCGCCTTCGGTTCCCGCGAGGCTGGAGCCTCTCAGGAGGTGC